>JAYUUX010000544.1:0-8557 GCA_043754645.1 Verrucomicrobiales bacterium
TCGAGTAGACGGCCGCGATGTGGTCGGCGAGATCCTTGGGGCCGCAGACGGTGACTTTCCAGCCGCCGATCTGCCAAAGAAGGAACTTAACCAGCCGCTCGATGAAGGCATTCGTATCCGACTGGTGGGCCGAGCCGGACGGAAACACCTCGGTGGTGTGGACCGCGGTCAGTCCGTCGTTCCGTTCGATCGCGATCGCGATCGGGGTGCCGGGGCCGGATGCACGAACCGCGTTCAAGTAGTTTCTCGAGCCCGTGGAAACGGGACGAAACCCGGGGTCGAGCGGAGGCACGACGGCCGGCGTTCGGAGAAGCAGGGATGCGGATTCAGGCATAGATGCGGGCGGAGGCTGTCAGGCGAATTCCCGTGCGGCAACCTGTCTCCGGCGGGCGGCTTAGTCCTTTAGAAGGGAGTTGAGATCCGCCAACTGGCTTTCCGCGCAGTCCGGACAGATGCCGTGGGAAAACTCGGAATCGGTGTTGTTCTTGATGAACTTCTCGATGTGGTTCCAGAACCCGTCGTCCTCGCGGATGCGCCGGCAGTAGGCGCAGATCGGCACCAGTGGATCCAGCGTCTTCACCTTCTCGAGGGCGGCCGCAAGCTCCTGCGAGGTGCGCCGAAATTCTAGGAGCAGGGAGACCTGCCGGCCAAGGGCCTCGAGTGCGGTGCGCTGCTCGGTCGAGAGCTTCCGAGGGAACCGGTCGATGATGCAGAGAGTCCCGAGGGCCTGCCCGTCGGGCGTCATGAGGGGCGTGCCAGCGTAGAACCGGATGTGTGGCGCACCGGTCACGAGTGGATTGGAGGCGAATCGCGTATCCTGGCGCGCATCTTCCACGACCATGGTGGCGCTGCCGAGGATCGTGTGGGCGCAAAATGCCTGGCGCCGGGGAGTTTCGGAAACTTCAAGGCCGACCTTGGCTTTGAACCACTGGCGTTCCTCGTCGAGCAGAGAAATCAATGCGATGGGCACGCCGCAGATGAACGAAGCCAGTTCGACGATGTCGTCGAAGGCCCTTTCGCCGCCGGAATCGAGCACCCGGTAGCGTTTTAGGGCTTCCAGCCGGTCGGGTTCATTGATTGGTATGGGCGCCGCCATGGATGGAATTCGATCCTAGTCCGGGAATTCCCGCCATCTCGATTTTGCCCGAATCCCGTCGCCGGTGGTGGCCGTTAGAATTCTATTGCTGGTTCAAGGCGCGCCCTTATCTTGCTCGGCCTTGCAATCGGAGAAAAAATTGTGACCAGCGAATACGTCAAACAGGCCCTGCTGAAAGTTGGGAACCCCAACATTCTGATCAACGTCGTCTCCCGCCGTGTGCGCCAGCTCAACTCGGGCGGCGGTTCTGCGAGCCGGCCCCTCATAGCCGACACCGCCAATCTGGGAGCCGCGGACATCGCGCTCCTCGAAATCATCGAGGACAAGCTGTCGTGGAGCCAGGAAGGCGAACCCATGATGAAAGAACAGGGCGACCGGAAAGCCTCCTGAACGTTGTCCTGATCATCGTTCGATTTCGTCCAGCCGCAGGCTTCACCGTCTGCGGCTGGCCTTTTTTCGGCAGCTGACCGAAGGTGGACCTCGATCAGGACCCGACGCCTCCATGGCTGACATTGTCACAAACCACAAAGCCCGCCGTGATTTCCATATCCTCGAGACGTTCGAGGCGGGAATCGTCCTGCACGGCTCGGAGGTGAAGTCGCTCCGCGCCGGCAAGGCGCAGATCGCCGATGCGTTTGCCCGGGTCGACCGCGACGAAGCGTGGCTCCACAACGCCCACATCGACGAATACACCTTCTCCAACCGGCTGAACCACGTCCCCAAGGCCCCTCGAAAGCTCCTCTTGAACAGGACGGAGATCGACAAGATCGCCGGTATGGCATCGGTCAAGGGCCGCACTTTGGTCCCGCTGTCGTTCTACTGGAAGGGCAGTCGGGTGAAGGTCCTTCTCGCCGTCGGGGAGGGCAAGTTGGAGTATGACAAGCGGGATGACATCCGGAAACGGGACGACGAACGCGAGATGCGCCGGGCGACGATGAAATCCCTCAAGGGCCGCTGAGTTCGGACGGAACCCTCCGCAGGAGTCGGTTCCGGTCCCTTGTCGCGGGAAAGAAAAAGGCGCCCAGCGAAAGGGCGCCTGATGGAGAATGATCGGATGTCGGCCTGAATTACTTCGCTGTCTTCGCTGTCTTCGCAGCCTTCGCCGCCGCGGCCGCTTTGGCGCGGGAACGGGCTTGGGCACCGGGAGGAGCCTTCACGATGAGGCCCTTCTTGATCGCGCGGGTGGTGACGCGGATGTAGCGCACTTCGCCGCTCGGCAGGAGGGCCTTCACGCGACGCAGGTTGGGGAAGAAGCGGCGCTTGGTGATGGCGGTGACGTGCATACCGATGCCGCCCTTCTTCTTGGCTTTACCACTTCGCCAAATCTTGGAGCCCTTCATGGGCTTCGTGCCGGTCAGTTCGCAGATACGAGACATAAATTTTTCCTTCTGTTAAAGGGCGCGGAAGGTAGCGCGCATTTCAAAATGGTGGCAAGCGCTGATTTTTGGCCTGCTTGAACGGTGGCCATCTGGGATCGGGGGGATGCGGGCCCTTTGTCCGGCGCATGGCCATTGGTCCGCCGAGTTTCCGATTGGTCACGGCCGGTCTGCAGGAAATTCGCGGGGCGGCGTTCGAAGTCTTGCAAAGCCTCCGCTCCTGACCGACTTCTGTTCCGCCATGAAAGCCCTTGTCCTGACTGGGAAAGACGTCGTTCCTGAGGTTCAAACCATCGCCGACCCGGCTCCCGCGCCGGGCGAAGCCGTGGTGGCATTGAAGGCCGGGGCGCTGAATCACCGCGATGTTTGGATCAAGCTCGGCCTCTACGCAGGGATCCAATACCCCGTGGTGCCTGGATCCGACGGCGCGGGTGTGGTGGAGTCGGTCGGTGCAGGGATTGATCCGGCTTGGGTCGGCCGGGACGTGATCATCAATCCCAGCTTCGACTGGGGAACGTCGCCCAAGGTCTTTGGAGATCGGTTCACCATCCTCGGCAATCCGCGCCAGGGAACGTTGGCCGAGAAGATTTCGGTGCCAGCAACGAACCTCGTCGGCAAGCCTGCGCACTTGAGCTGGGAAGAAGCGGGAGCCTTGCCGCTGGCCGCGCTCACCGCGTGGCGGGCTCTGTTCAGCCGAGCGCAGTTGCGCGTCGGCGAACGCGCCCTGATCACCGGGATCGGCGCGGGCACGGCGTTGTTCGCGCTCCAGTTCGCCGTCGCGGCTGGCGCCGAGGTGTGGGTGACGTCCAGTTCCGCCGACAAACTGGCGAAGGCGCGGGCGCTGGGAGCGAAAGGCGGCACGAACTACAGGGACGCCGGTTGGGCCGAGACGCTTGGCAAGGTGGCCGGTGGCTTTGATGTCATCGTCGATTCAGCCGGTGGCTCCGGGTTCAATTCGTTGATCGACCTCGCGGCGCCGGGTGGGCGGATTGTTTTCTTCGGGGCGACGACGGGAACAGTGCCCGAGTTCAACCCGCGCAAGGTGTTCTGGAAGCAGGTCAGCTTGTTGGGGACCACGATGGGTTCGCCGGAGGATTTCGCGGGCATGCTCGCCACCGTCGAGCGCCGTTCGATGAAGCCAGTCATCAGCGAAGTGTTTCCGCTCGAACGCGCCGGGGAGGCATTTGCCCGCCTGGAAAAGGGCGCCCAGTTCGGCAAGATCGTCGTCACGATGAAATGATACCGGCTTGGGCCTGAGGATTTCCTCGTTGGTCCCGGGCATCGCGATCAGCTACCGTCTGCGGACCTGATGGACTTCACCTACAAGATCGTTGGCGGCGACGGCCGGGAGTATGGTCCCGTGTCGTTGGACGACCTCATCGTCTGGATCCACGACGGAAGGGTCGCCGTCGAAACCCCCGTTCTCCGGTCCGATCTCTCCTCGGCCAAGCCTGCAGATGACTTCGTGGAGCTGAGGTTCGAACTGAACCAGGCTTCGAAAAAAGCGTTGCTCGTCGAATCCGATGATGGAACGGGAGCCGATGTCGCGATCGTTGTTGAGAACGCCGGGTTCTTCCCGAGGTTCTGCGCCTATGTGCTCGACTGGTTCATGCTCTACACCGTGGGCATGCTCCTCAACGCGGCGCTGGGCTGGAAACCGCCGGAGGCCCTGACGCCGCAGTTCTTCGGGACCGCCCTGTTCTGGAAGATGATGGCGCTCGATGTCGCCGTGTCGCTGGCCTACACGGTGTTCTTCGTCGCATCCTCGGGGGCAACGCCGGGCAAGTTCATGATGGGGCTCCGGATTGTGTCCGCGTCCGGCGAAAAGGTCCGGTTCGGACGGGCTTTGCTGCGTTGGATCGGGGAATTCGTCAGCGGCCTGACGTTGGGAATCGGCTATTTGATGGTGATCTGGCATCCCGAACGCCGCGCGCTCCATGATCTGATCGCGGGGACGAAGGTGGTCGCGCTGCGATGAATCCCACGGCCAACCAACGCCTGTTCTGGATCGGGTTCGTTGTCTTCGCGCTCGACCAGTTGACGAAGCAGGCCGTCCTGCGCTTCCTGGGCACGCACGAGGAGCGGGAAGTCATCGTCGGGTTCTTCAAGTTTGTGCATTGGAAGAACCCCGGTGCGGCCTGGAGCCTGTTCAGTTCGATGGACGGAAGCAGCAAGGTCCTTGCGGCCGTGTCGGGCCTTGCCTTCGTTGCTCTGCTGTGGTTTCGGAAGCATTTCGGGAGCGAAAGCCGGCTCGGCCAGTTGGCGTTGGGCCTGGTTTTTGGCGGCATCGTCGGCAACTTCTGCGACCGCCTTTTCCTGAACCACGTCGTCGACTTCATCCGGTTCTATTTGCGGACGCGTTCTGGCGAGGAGATCGGCTTTCCGGCCTTCAACATTGCCGATTCGGGAATCTGCGTCGGTGTGGGGCTTCTGTTCGTGATGTCGTGGTTTGCTGATACGAACAAAGAAACCGCAGCCAAACCTGATGCGGGAAAAGCCTCCGTTAACGGTGGCGGGTCCTAATTGGATGGGGGTTTTGGTGTTGGGCCGGGTCAAATGCCCCGTTGACTGCAAAGGCTAAGCTCTCCAGTTTCAGACTAACCTGAGGTTTTTTCCTCGGTTCCTCCTGAGCCCGGCATCCGATTCAATTGGGTGCCGGGTTCCTCATTTGCCAGCCGGCTCGTCCCAGCAGCTTCAGCAACGCCGGCAGGAACGTCAGGCCCACGACCATGCAGGTCGTGACTCCCACCGCCATCGTGAAGCCGAGACTCGAGATGCCTCGATGCTGGGCGATCACGAGGCTCCCAAAGCCGGCGATTGTCGTGAGACCCGACACCAGCACGGCCTTGCCGGTGCTCTTGCCGAGGATCCCGGGATCCCGTTCCTCGGCGAACCGGTTGAGGATGTGGATGCCGTTCGTCACCCCGATGCCAACGACCAGGGGCAGGGTCATGATGTTGGCCGGATTGAAGTCGATTCCCCGCCAGCCCATGAACCCGACCATCCAAAAGAAACCAAGCCCGACGGGGATGAGCGAAAGGACGACGCACACGGGTGATTTGAAATGGAAGAACACCATCAGCGCGATGGCGCCGAGGGCATACCAGGCGGCCTTTTCGTAGCTGCTCCGGAGGAGAGAGGTGTATTCGAACAGCTGCACCGGCGTGCCCGTGGCGTTTTCATCGACGGACCGTAGTTCACGCACGAAATCCCCCTGGGGTTCGCGGTCCCAGACGTTGGCCTTTGGGTAGACCATCAGCAGGTGCTTTCCCGTGACACCGACGAAACGGCTCCGCAGGGAATGCGGCAGATCGGCCACGCCCAGCGGGGCGGAATCGTCCTGTTCACGGAGCGCCCGGAACGTGGCGTGGAGGTCGTCGAACAGCGCGGTTTGAAACTCCGTCGCGCGGACGATGCGCTCCGGATTCGTTTCATCGAGCAGGCCCTTCCGGAAATCCGCGATCGCCTTGCGGAGCGCCGCCAACTCCGCGGAGAGGGCTTTATCCTCGTCGCCGGCCGACCCGAGCGCGAGCCCGAGGTAGCCCTGCAACGACCACAAAGTCCGGGTAAGATCGTCTGGGTGGATCGGTTCGCGATCCACCGACGCGAAGATGATGCCGCCGGCCTCGGCCTTGACCTTCGAAACGATGCGGAGCTTCGACGCCTGGTCATCGCCGATGAACTTTGCCATCGAATCGATGCTGGAGACGCCGGGAAGCGCGATGAGGCGGGCTTCAAGTTGTTTGGCGTCTGCCAGGGAGTTCGCCACCACGGCGCCGAAAAGGACGGACTTGTCGGACGACTTGATGAGCTTTTCCTCGAATTCAACCGCGGCCAGATCCGCCGACTGCATGTTCAGCAGATTGTAGTCGAACTTCACCCGCAGACCGCCGAGGACGGCGACTCCGGTCAACGCCAGAGTAAGCCCCGCCACCGTCCACGGCCGGTCGAGCCAGAGCCGCTCCAGTCTGTCGCGTCGGTCAACCGGAGGTCGGACGTGGTCGATGACGTTCTGCTTCCCGCGGAGCAGCAGGACGGGCAGCAGCGTCATCATCGGCACAAGGCAGACCAGCAGTCCGCCGCCGCAGATGATCCCCATCTCCTGGATGCCGCGGAAGTCCGTCAGGCCCATCGCGAAAAATGCGGTGGCCGTCGTGAGCGCGCCGGTGAAAATGCCCTGGCCGGTGTTCACCATGGCCAGTTCCATCGATTCACGTTCCGACCGGCCGTTGCGCAGTTCCTCCTCGTAGCGGGTGATGAGGTGGACCCCGAAGTCGATGGCGAGTCCGATCAGGATGGGGACAAACGTGATCGTCAGGATGTTGAGATGGCCGACCGCCAGCGTGGTGAAACCCATCGTGTAGCCGAGGCCGATGACGAGCGCCATGACCGCCTTCAGGGGACGGCCGGTCGATTTGTAGCCGTAGATGAAGATCAGCGCGCATCCGATCAGCGACACGACCGAGGCGATGGTCGAATCCCGCTGCGACTGGGCCATTTCATCCGCTTCGAGGACCGGTTCGCCCGTCAGTCCGACGTTCACTCCCGGCACTTCCGTCTGGGTCCGGGCGATCACCTCGCGGATCCGCGTGACCGCGTCGGCATTCAATTCCTCTCTGCGCGCCCGCGCGGTCACGAGATAGATCTTCCCGTCGGCAAAGGTGATGTAGCTGGCCTTCTCGGCTTCGGCGCCGGCTCCGAATAGCGCGTTGACTCCGGGCGACGGCGGGGTGCCCGGGCGTTTGAGGATATCCGTGCCCTCCTCGATCAATCGACGCAGGGCCGGCAGCGCCTTGATGAGCGAATCGTTGGCGGCATTGGTTTCCTGCTTCGCCGTGCGGAACTGCGTGTTCACCAGTCCGAAGAGCGACGCCAGGTTTGAAGCCTGGGAGAACTGCTGGATGAACGGGCGGTAGTCGTTGAGCGCCTGATGCAGTTCGTTCAGGTCGGGTTCCGGGACGAAGAGCAGCGCCTTCGGCCCCATCATCTTCAGGTCGCCCTTGTAGAAGACGTCGATGAAGAGGTTGGTCTCGAGTTCCAGCTTCGCTCCGAGCCGTTCGACGAACTGCCGGTTGCGGGCGATCGACTCGCTCTCCACCACCACGACGAGGTCGTCCTGGGCCGGAAACTCCTTCTTAAACAGGAGGAAGTTCCGGTGATATTTCTTGTCGGCCCCGACGAGGTCGTTGCGGTTCGTGTGGAACTCCAGTTTCGCGACGGTGAACCAGACACAGAGCCCGAAGAGGACGACCTGCGGCCATACGAACCACGCGCGATGGGTGCATACGGCGCGCGTCAGGAACCTCAGCGCCCTGGCGACCCAACGTCCGTCCGTCGATGTGTGTTCGTGTTCCAGACCGTTGAAGGCTGATGGCGCAGTGGGCCAAGTTCAATGCTCAGTCGTTCCGATGGCGGGGAACCCCCCGGGCGACGGCCGTGGCCGGAGGGGGTTCGTCCCGTCACGCGAGATCGAACAGCAGCACCTGCGACGCCTCGTCCCCTCTCAGCTCGATGCCCTCCCCGTTGATCGCCGCGGCGTCTCCGGCCTTGAGCGGATGCCCGTTCACGGTGACCGAACCCGTGGCGACGTGGACCCACGCATGACGGAGGTTCGCCAACGCGTGCTTTGCGGAAACGCCCTTGGCCAGCTTGTAGAGGTGGATGTCGGCGTCCTGGTGGATCGGAATTGAGCCGTCGCGGCCCGACTTGGAGGCAATCAGCGCGTGGTCCGTCACCGCGGCGTAACTCTTCTCCGCGTAGGCGGGCGCAACGCCCCTGGCGTCCGGCATGATCCAGATCTGGAGGAGATGGACGGGCTCGGAATCCGAGTGGTTGAACTCGCTGTGCTGCACGCCCGTGCCGGCGCTGATGCGTTGGACGTCGCCGGCTTTCATCACGGCGGTGTTGCCGAGGCTGTCACGGTGCTGGAGCGCGCCGGAAAGAATGTAGGTCACGATCTCCATGTCCCGGTGCGGGTGCATCCCGAAGCCGCCGCCGCCGGCGATCACGTCGTCATTGATTACCCGCAGGCTCCGGAAGCCCATGTGCGCCGGGTCATGGTAGTCCGCGAAGCTGAACGTGTGCC
>JAYUUX010000545.1:0-5385 GCA_043754645.1 Verrucomicrobiales bacterium
GCCGGCGCAGCGGCGGCGGGCTTGGGTTCGACCCTCTTCTTCGGCGCAGGCTGGGGCTTCGGCAGGGGCTTCTTGGCCGTCTCGAGGATGCCGTTGTGGAACTCGATGACGTGGCCCTGATGGACGAGCCAGTGCAGGTCGGCGTTGATCGAAGACTGCTCGGCCGTCATTTCGACGGGAGCCGGAGCGGCCGGTGCAGACTGGCCTTCAACCGCAGGCGCGGGAGCGGCGGCAGGTGCGGCCGGAGCAGGCGCGAGCGACTCGACGAGCTGCTTGC
Organism: Verrucomicrobiales bacterium; assembly: GCA_043754645.1. Classification (GTDB taxonomy): domain Bacteria; phylum Verrucomicrobiota; class Verrucomicrobiia; order Limisphaerales; family CANJSG01; genus CANJSG01. The sequence continues at coordinate 278 of JAYUUX010000545.1, forward strand.
GGTTGCACTTGGGCGTTGCGTTGATGAACTCGATGATCTTCTTGATCGTGCTCGAAACCGGGTTGGCCTCGAGATCCAGGAAGTGAGGGCGGGCGACGGCCACGTGGGTGACGGTCTTGTTGACCTTGAAGAACTGCAGGCCGCGCGAAGCGAGTTGGCCGCTGAGCACGTTGACGAGCTGGAGCGGGAAGCGGCGTTGGTCTTCCCAGGTGAAACGCAGGACGCGCTGCAGCAAGGGCTGGCGAATATCCCGGCCGGCGACACCCGTGATGGTCACGGAATCGATCTGGGTGATCAGGTTGGCCTGATGGGTCTCGCGGAAATGCTGCTGGACCTCTTCCATCGACCCGAAGCGGACGGGCTCCGGGAGGTTGAGCGCGACGAACTCGGTCTTGAAGCTCTGGTCTTCGATCCACTTCTTCACGACGACCTCGTCGGTCACCATCTTGACGCGCGACTTGAACATCTCGAACGGCATCCGGCTGAAGCGTTCGGTGTGCAGCTTGCGCAGCTGGTTCTGGTAGTCGTGGTAGTTCGGCGGTCCTAGAACCACGCCGCTGACGCCGCACTGGGCGACGAGCTTGTAGACGCCCTTAGGCGGATCGGTCGGCGTCTTCTCCATCTGGTAGAAGGTCGCGAGATGCTTGGTGAGGACGTGGTTCACGGCCTCGGACTCGCTCAGCCACAGGGAGTCGTCGAGCGCACAGCGGAACATCGGCTGCGCGAGCGAACCGTCGGGCTTCTTGCGGGAATCGATCTTGAAGCTGTAACGCTCGGGCTTTTGGACGATCAGCTGCGCGATGTCGAACAGCGGATACGCGCGGCCGGTGAGCTTGATCTGCCGGGAGAGCGACTCGATGCCGTTCTCTTCGGGAATGATCTGGACGTTCAGCTCGACCTCCGGCGGGGCTTCACGACGTTCCGGCGGCTGGCCGGGGCGTCCGCCATCTCGACGCTGGAAGCCGGGACGGTCGCCACGAGGGCCCGAACCGGGAGCGCCGCCTGGGCCGGGAGGTCCGTCACGCCGGGGCGGACGAGGACCATCGCTGCGCGGACCGCGATTGCCACCGCCGCCACCCGCTCCTCCGCCGAAGCCGCCAGGACCTCCGGGTCCACGGCTGAAGGGGCGATCGCCTCCTCGACGGGGGCGCTCGGCGCCTTCGTCGCCGGTGTAACGGGCGAAGCGGTTGGGGTTCGGCGCTTCCTTGGCCCAGGCGGGCTGGAACAGCGATTCTAGGTTGAACTCGTTCTCAATGCTCATGACGACTAAAAGGGCCGGCGAACCGGCTTTGCCAAAATTAAGGGCGCGAAAATTGGCAGCTGGTAATGGGAAAGCAAGCGTCGGCTCATCCATTAACGCGTCGCCGGATTCGCCGAGTTCGAACTCCAAGCTTGCCCCGCCCCTTCCGCGCTCGTTCCATTGCGCCGCTCACGGGCCCTTAGCTCAGCGGTTAGAGCAGGGGACTCATAATCCCTTGGTCGCAGGTTCAAATCCTGCAGGGCCCACCAGCTTTCCCCACGCGCCAGCTCCCAGCGTCTTCGCAGCAGGCAATCGATTCCCCGCCTTGGCTCGACCGCTTTGTGCCGGCCTGTATGAGAACGATCAAAAGCCTCGCTGGCTCGGGCCGTTTGCGAAAGGCTCCGGGCACACCTCCGATCAACCCAAGTCCAATCCATGAACCTGACCAAACAGCTTCTCGGCGCTGCGCTCCTGCTGGCCGGCCTCGCAGCCTCCCCTTCCCTCCTCGCGGAAGGCACCCAGTCGACCGGCTCCTACGCGGTCTCCGTCACCAAGACCGTCAAACTCGACTACCTCATCCATCTGCCCGAGGGCTACAAGGAGACGTCGACCAAGAAGTGGCCGTTGATCCTTTTCCTCCACGGCTCGGGTGAACGCGGAACCAATGTGCAGAAGGTCGCCGTCCATGGACCGCCGAAGGTCGCTCCGACGATGAAGGACTTCCCGTTCATCGTCATCTCGCCGCAGTGCGCCTCGGGCGAAAACTGGAACGACGAATCGCTGCTCGGCCTGCTCGAAGAAGTGTCCTCCAAATTTTCCGTCGACCCGGACCGCGTCTACCTGACCGGCCTGAGCATGGGCGGTTACGGCACCTGGTCCCTCATGGCCACGGCGCCAGAGCGCTTTGCCGCCGCTGCACCGATTTGCGGTGGAGGCAATCCGCTGCGGATGCGCCTGCGGTCACCGGAAAAGCTGGCGGCTCTGAAGGCGCTTCCCGTCTGGGCGTTTCACGGCGCGAAGGACACGACGGTGCCGCTCAAGCAGTCCGAGGAAATGGTAGAAGCGCTCAGAAAGATCGGCGCCACCGACGTGAAACTCACGGTCTATCCCGAGGCCCAGCACGATTCATGGACGCAGACTTACGCCAACCCCGAGTTCTACAAGTGGCTGCTGAGCCATGAGAGGAAGAAGAGTTCGCATTAGCAGACTAGGGCAGCGCCACAGATTCCGCCCGGACCACAATCGACAAATGAGCCGCAGGGAACGGCTACAGCTCCTGTGCATCGCTCGCGCAGCGCATAAAGAACCGACCAACACTCCAAAGATCCTCGTCCCTCCGCAGAATCTGGAAGCTGGCGCTTGATGTCCGCAGCCACAGCGAGCCATCTGCGTGGGTCTTATCGGGGAAACCAACATCCTCGACCTCGCCATATGGCACGAACTGCCAACCCAATGGCGAACGAAGGAAAGCCCCACGATCTGTCAGCACAGCCTCTAATCGGGCACCTTTGCTACCCACAATCGCTCCGACCAACTCGTCGTCTAATCCGACGCTTACACCTTTGGGAAAGGGCCGTCCGAAATGAAGCTCCGGCGGCAAATAACACCGCAGACCTCGGAGAATCCGGTGCGCTCGCTGCTTGGCTGGAACGGTTGCTGACATGCGATCCAACGTCCAAGCTAACCATCCATCACAACGGCAAACAATCGATCACGACCTTGAGCATTGCCGTCTTGCCGGCGGGCAGGACTAGGCGGTTGTCGGAGACGTTGCCTGACTCGACGCAGACCATGTTCGGATATTCCTCGTTGCCGAAGTCCGGCATCTGCTGCGCCTTCGCCACCCACGGATTCCAGACGACGGTCGACTGCGACCCTTCCTTCTCCACCACGATCCGCCGTTGGAGCTTCGAATCGTGGATCTCGACGGTGGAAGCGGTGTCGACGTAGATCCGGTCCGTCTCCTGGTTGATCTTCAGGTTTTGCGACGTCTCCACCTTGCGGGACAAGTTGTCCACCTTGTCGAGGAAGCTGGTGCCCTTGAGGCCGGTCAGCGAGACGGCGTTGATATCGCCGACGGTGAAGTAGGTGTGAAGGCAGTTCTCGAAGCTGAAGTCCTGGTCGGCCGACGTGTTCTTGATCAGCAGTTCCAGCGTGAGCTGCGTGCCGAAGGTCACCACGTAGTCCGCCGTGAAGGGCGGGTAGAGCGACGCATCGGCGGATTCCGGGAGGCCCAGCCGGACGCTGACCCCGCCATCGGCCGTCTGTGTGATCTCCTTCAAGTCCCACGTCGTCGTCCGGGCGAAACCATGCTGCGGTCCGCCTTCGCGGGCACCGAACCACGGGAAACAGATCGGCACTCCGCCCCGGATCGGCTGGCCGGCGGCCCAGCGGCTGAACTGGCTCAGGAAGAGGATCGGCGGTTCGCCGTTGCGCTGGAAGTGGGTGACGGTCGCGCCGTTCAGGTAGATCTCGCCGGTGCTGTGCGGCGTCTTGATCTCGATGCGGGGCATGTCGCCGTTGCCTTCGGAAAAGGAGACTCGTCCGGGGATTTCCATACGCTTCTGCCAGTAGGTGGTGGACATAGTGTTTGTGACAACGTGCGGCGGTCTTTGGCACGCTAGCGTCGGTCTGTCATCGGGTGAAGGACTTTTCCCGTGGTCCACGAGTTCCGTTCGCAGGACGAATTCCTCTTCCCCGAAACGCGCGGCCGTCACTAGGCTGCGCCCACTCCAATGCCCAAGAAATCCCAATACCGCTTCTGCGCCGGCCCCTGGAACTTCAGCGAAGGCCGCGATCCCTACGGTCCCGAAACGCGCCCCTCCGAATCCTTCGACGGACGCCTCGCCGCGCTCAAGAAGCTCGGCTTCGACGCGATGATGTTCCACGACGACGACGCCGTGCCCGACATCGACTCGAAGTCCGAAGCGCAAATAGTCAAAGAGGCCAAGTCCCTCAAGAAATGCCTCGACGGTGAAGGCATCGCGGCGGAGATGGTCGCGCCCCGGCTGTGGTTCGCGCCCCAGACCATCGACGGCGCCTACACTTCCAACTCGAAGAAGGATCGCCAATACGCCATCGACCGTTCCAGGCGCACGATCGACATCGCCAAGATCCTCGGCACCGACCTGATCGTCCTTTGGCTCGCCCGTGAAGGCAGCTACATCCGCGAATCCAAGGACGCCGGCCGTTGTGTCGACTACCTCGTGGAAGCCCTCGACGCCATGCTGGCCCATGACAAGAAGGCGCGGCTCTGCATCGAGCCCAAGCCGAACGAGCCGATGGATCACGCCTACATCCCAACCATCGGCCATGCCCTCGCCATTGCCCAACTCACCCGCGATCCGAAACGGGTTGGTGCATTGATTGAAAGCGCACATTGCATTCTCGCCGGACTTGATCCCGCAGACGAAATCGATTTCTGCATGACGTTTGGAAAACTTTGGTCGCTGCATTTGAATGATCAAAACGGATTGAAATACGACCAGGATAAACCGTTCGGCAGCACCAATCTTCGCAGCGCGTTCAATCAAGTTCGCGTTTTGGAACGCAACAAATACGGCAGCAAAGGCGAATACGTCTGCTTCGACGTGCATCCTTTCCGCACGACCAAAGTGGAACATTGGCTCGCGCACCTCGATAACAGCCGCCGCACTTTCCTGAAGTTAGTGGAAAAATCCCGCAGCTTCGACGAAGCGAAAGCAAAACAATTGATTGCCGATCGCGATTACCAGGCGCTCGACCAACTGGTGATCGAACATTTGCTCGGAAAATAATCGGCTTTCGACATCACTGGGTAGCACCTGCCTCCGGCGGGTGCGAATTCAACTTTATCCCGATGTTCAGAGTTCAATGTTGGGAAGTTGGA
>JAYUUX010000546.1:0-3910 GCA_043754645.1 Verrucomicrobiales bacterium
CGCGCCAGCGTTCGTCGCGGGACCACTTCACCGCGCCGGTCTTCAGCTCCACGCAGCGGAAGGTCGCATCGGGTTCATTGCGGCCACTGAAGGCGTAGATGAATCCCTGATGAAGCACGGGTGTGGACCAGTGAATCTCCAGCGTGGGTTCGCGGAAGCCGCCTTCGGGCAGGCGCTCGTTCGGCGACTTGGGGATGCGCCAGACTTCGTCGAGCGACTTGCCGTCGGCGTTCACCTTCAGCAGCACCGAGCCGACGCGGAAATAGGCCGCGGAAAGCAGTATCGTGTCGCCGTCGACCAATGGGTTGATGGCGTTGACCGACTCGTTGACGACGCTCTGGAACCAGCGCTTGAACCGCACTTCGCCGTTCGTCGGGTTCAACGAAACGAGCCCCTGCCGCATGAAGCAGAGCAGGTGTCGTTGGCCATGGATCGTCGCCAGCACGGGCGTCGAGTAACTCGCCTGCTTCTCCTCACCCGTCCACGAGTAGGGCGCCTCGGCGCGCCAGCCGATGGTGGTCACACCGTTCCAGGTTTTCTCGCCGACGTTCTCCCACAGGGTCTTTCCGGTCGTGGCGTCGAGGGCGACCATGCCCGAGTTCGGCTGGCCGCCGACCATCACGAAGAGGCGGTTGTCCTCGAGCACCGGCGTGCTGCCGACGCCGAAGAACGCCTCCGGCACTCGCCAGTCCAGGGCCGTCTTCCGCTGCCATACCACCTTGCCATCGGCGAAGTCGAGGCAGGTCAAAGCGCCCTCGGCGCCGAACGTGTAGACGCGGTTGCTCGTGATCAGCGGCGTGCAACGCGGTCCGTTGTTGTAGCCGAACGGATCCTCGTAGAGCGAACGGTAGGCGTGGCGCCACACTGGTTTTCCCGTGTCGGCCGCGACGCATTCGACGATCTCCTCCTGCGCCTGCCGGTGGAACACGACGAGCCTGCCTGCGCGGATCGACGGTGCCGAGTAGCCGGTGCCGATGGCCTTCTCCCAGAGCAGAGGCGGCCCGCCGGCGGGAAACTTGTCGAGAAGGTTGGTCTCGGGCGAATGGGTGTTCCGAGTCGGCCCGAGAAACTCAGGCCAGTCCGCGGCCCTCAGTGCGGGGGTGGCGAAGGCGATGGCCAGAACAAGGAAGGCGAACCTGGATACGAAGGACGGTGGTTTCATCGAAGCGCGGTTCGATAGGACCGTCTGCCTTCACAGAATGGAAGGCTTCTTCCACCGGTCCGTGGTCATTGCCCGTTCAACTCCCGGACCCACACGTTGCGGATCTGGATCCGGCCGTGCTCGTGCTGGAAACCGATGGGACCGCTGGGTGGCAAACCGGGGAGGTTCGCGCTTTCGATCACGGTGTGGCCGTTGACGATGACCGTCACACGGCTGCCGATGACCTTAAGATGGGTCTCGTTCCATTGGCCGATCGGCCGGTCGGCGCGAAGCCTGGGTGTCACCGCTCGTCGGGCTTCGCCGGTCAGGCTTTCCCGGTATTCCCAGAATTCGCCACTGCCCACGGGGTAGCAAAAGAGGTTCGCCTGAGCTTTGAAGAGTCCGCGGAAAAGGATCCCGCTGTCGCCCGCTTCGAGAACCCTCTGCGTCTTGCCGGGAACGACGTGGCCGGCTACGTCGATGATGGGGTGGTTTTCGAAAACCGGGAGGCCCGGCCAGCGCCATTCCATGCGCAGTTCGAAATCACCGAGCGCGCGCGTGCTCCACAAGTGGTCGCCGATGCCGTCGTGTTCCAGGATTCCGTCCTTCGCGCTCCAGTGGGGCGATGGCTTCCAGCCCGTGAGGTCGCGGCCGTTGAACAGTGCGGTGAATCCGTCTGGCATGGAGGTAGGCGCCGGCTTTCGAGGATCCGTTTTCAACGAGACGACGTAGGCGATCAGATCGGCGAACTCCTCGCGGGTCAGCCCGGCGTGGAGGCCTTCGGGCATCAGCGAAACCGGGATTGACGTTCTCGTCTTCACCTGGGCCTTGGGCACCGTCTGGGATCGGCCCTCCACGTCGACGAGGATCAGGTTCTCGGGGGATTCGCCGCGGATTGCGCCGGTCAGTTCCTCGCCGTTTTTGAGTTCGATCACGGTCTGCTGGTAGCCGTCGCGAATGGTTTTGCTCGGAAACAGGACCGACTCGATCAACGCGTCCGGTCCGAACTGGGCGCCGATGGTCGTGAGATCCGGGCCGATGCTTTTCCCGTGTCCGGCGACCGCGTGGCAATTCATGCAGGCGGTGCGGCCATCGAAAAAGATCTGCTGTCCCTTCCACGGGTCGCCCGTGTTGGCGAGGGCGACCGTCCGGTATTCGTCGGCCGACAGGACCGTTTGCGCTGGCAGGCTGCTGGACAGGATCGGGCTTGCTAGGGCTTCGGTTAGGCCCGCCAGGATGCTCCGCAGGGGTGCGATTGATCCCGGGGGCAAGGGGGTCGTCCGGCGCTGGAGGGCAGGCCAGATTTCCGGGGCGAGTTTGGTCAGGGTGGAACGGCACTTTTCGCGCAGCGCTGCTTTTGGCGAACCGAGGCCGTCCAGATACACATCGAGCGCCCGGATGTCGGGAAGCTGGAGCAATCCGGCGATGGCGGCGTCACGAGTTGCCGCGTCCGACCATGCTGCGACCAGGTCGGGAACGGCGTCGCGCTGGCGTGTGGCCGCGAAGGCCCGCACGACGGCCACATCGGGCTTGGCGGCGAGAGACCGAAGGGCGACAAGGGCGTTGGACGATCCGATTTGTCCGAGCGCGCCGATCGCTGCCTCCCGCAGTTCATCGCCTTTGCCTGCGATGGTTCGCAGGAGGGGGATCGCAGCTTCGGCTTTTCTGGCTCCGAGCGCTTCGATCAGTGGACCCCCAGTCGCGGGTTTGTCGTTCGTTGCGAGACTGGCGAGGAGGGCGGCCCCGATGTCGTCGGTCGGGAACCCTGCCGAACTCTTAACAGCCTCGCGCCACAGCTCGGGGGCGGTCGTTTTGTTGGTGATGATGGCCACGAGGATGGGGGAAGTCTGTGGATCCAGCATCGAGGTGAGCGCTCCGAGGGCGGCGCGCCGGACCGGGACTGACGGGTCTTCAATCAACCGCAGACGCAGCGAGGCGGCGGAATCGACATCGCGTGCCGCACCAATGGCGGTGCAAGCGATCTCGCGGACTTCTGGGGCGGTGTCGTTCACGCCGTGCCGCAAGGTCGAGAGGGCGAGCGCGGTTCCTTCCCAGGCGTTGGTCCGTGGCGGCGGAGGATTGAGCGCGGGATGATAGACTCCCCAGACCCATTTCGCGGGCTCCTTGTGGACCAGCCCGGCGAGGATTCGGTGGGCCTCGGTCCTTGTCCGTGCCGACGGATCTGCGGCCAGGGCCGCCAGGGATTGAACGAGCGGCACGGCGAAGTTCTCACGCAGGGCAAAGCCCACGGCTTCGCGGATCCGTGGATTCTCATTGCTCAGGCCAGCCGCGACGGCGGACCAACTTGAAGGAGTGCCTTGCGCGATACGGGTCAGGGCGGTGAAGGATGCGAAGCGGGCAAAGAGGTCGTCGTCCGCTGTGGCGTTGAACAAGGAGGCAACCGACTCGACTGAGGCGATTCGCCCGAGGGCGATGGCGGCCTGGAGACGCACCGAACGATCCTCGTGCGTGAGTTGCTTCTCGCAGGCGACGTGCGCTTCGGCGACGCGATGTTCACCGAGCCAACGAAGCGCCTGCCTACGGACGCTCAGATCGGGGGATTCCGCGAGTCCGATGATGAGCTTCCGCGAGCCGTCATCGTCGGGGAGGGCCCACAGCGCGTGCCATCGGACGGTCGGAGAAGCCTTCTCATCCAACGTAAGGGCTTCGATGCTCGAGCGAACTGACTTGCCGCGACGGGCGAGTTCCCGTTGCGCGGTCAGGCGGACGCTCTTGATCGGGTGGGCAAGGCCGGCGATCAGCGAGGCG
>JAYUUX010000547.1:0-6945 GCA_043754645.1 Verrucomicrobiales bacterium
CGGTTCGGCTGGCCAGCGCCGAGTCTGTGGAGGTTTCGAGGCAACATCGAACAACCAACATTCGACACCGAACATCGAAGAGACCACCAAGTGGCCAAGCGAAATGAACCTGAGGCGCCGAGGGTTCACGCCGGAAGCCTTGGTGCTCTTCGAGTCCTTCGTGGATGAACACCCCCGGCCTACGAACGTTCTTCCCCCAGACGGATCTCGGGTTAACGTCGTCGCGTGGCCGACACCGTCCCATCCGCCGTGACCAGTCCCGCATTGCCGGGAATGTTCCGGCGTTTGCCGCGGGCGCTGTTGAGCCGTGCCGGCCATTCGGTGGTCGGTTGGCAGGAGACGATCCGCGATCTCGGCGCCTTCTCCCTCATCACTTTTGGGGCCGTCGCCACCAAGTTCGGCCACGCGCGGTCGCTGACCCGGCCGATGATCCGGCACGAGATCTACCGCTGCGGCATCCGCCTGCTCCCGATGATCTGCTTCATCGGCCTGGCCCTCGGACTGGTCATCATCGGACAGACGGTGTCGCTCCTGACCAGGGTGGGAGCGCAGAACTACGGGGGCATGGTCATGGTCAGCGTCGTCGTGCGCGAACTCGGCCCGCTCATCGCCGCGCTGCTGGTGCTGGCGCGCGCCGGAGCGGCCAACGTCGTCGAACTCGGCACGGCCCGGGCGCTCGGCGAGGTGGAGGCCCTGGAGTCGCTCGGAATCGATCCGGTGCATTACCTCGTCGTGCCTCGCGTCATCGGCATGGCCGTCTCGATCTTCGGCCTGACGGTCTACCTGATCGTCGTGGCGATCCTCAGCGGGTGGCTCTTCGCCTTCATCCAGGACGTGCCGATGTCGCTTGGGGACTACTTCGGACAGCTGGCCGGGGCGTTGCTCTGGCAGGACTTCGTGCTGCTGGCTTTGAAAACCCTGTCGTTCGGCGCGGGCATCGCGGTGATCACGTCGTTCCAAGGGCTGGCCCGGCCGTTGAGACTGGAGGACGTGCCCGCCGCCACCTCGCGGGCTGTCGGCGAAAGCGTTGTCGTCTGCGGTGTCCTGGACGCGGTGTTCCTTGTCGTCTACCTGCTGATCTGAGCCGTGCCCACCGAAGCCTCCAATATCGCCGCGCCCCTCGTCGAACTCGTCGACGTGACGGCCGCATTGCCGGAAGCCGACGACGCGCCGGAAGCGCAGGGAGTGAACTGGTCGATCGAGCCCGGGCAGTTCTGGGCCGTGGGCGGCCTGCCGACGGCCGGTCAAAGCTGCCTTCTGCCTACGGCCGCCGGGATGATGCGGCCGACGGCGGGAACCGTGCGGCTCTTTGGTCGCGCCATCGCCCCGGATGCCGATGAAACGGAGCTGCTCGAAACGCGGCGCCGCATCGGCCTCGTCTTTTCGCACGGCGGCCGTTTGTTCCGCGACCAGTCGGTCCTCGGCAACATCACGATCCCTCTCCGCTACCATTTCGATCTGCCGCTCGACGAGGCCGAGGCACGCACCGAGACGCTGGTCGACATGCTGGGGCTGAAGCCCTGGCTGCATCGTTCCGCGGTCACGCTGCCGCTGGTCTGGCAGCAACGCACCGCGCTGGCCCGCGCGTTGGCCCTCCAGCCCGAAGTGCTCTTCCTCGACCGGCCTTTGTCCGCGCTGGATTTTTCCCACCGCGGCTGGTGGCTGGAATTCCTCGGCGAACTTGCGGCGGGGTTGGACGGGCGTCCGCCGGTGACCGTCGTGGTCGGCGGCGATTCCCTGAAACCCTGGCTGGGGGTGGCGTCCAGGTTCGCCTGCCTCGACGAAGGCCGCTGGGAAACGGTGGCGGACCCGGCCGCGACGGACCACGATGCCCGGGATGTAACAAGACGTTTCACCCGGAAGAAGAACTGACGTAATCCACGAACCGCTCCCTGATTTTTTCCCATGGCACTGCAGGATCTCACCCCCCAGCTCCGGACCCGTCTCGGCAAGGTCGAGCGGCTCGTCGGCGTCTTTGTCACCGTGGCGACGCTGCTGCTCGTCGTCGGCTTCGGCTACTACGTGCGCCACATGGCGAGGAAGAAGGGCTGGTTCGACGCCAAGGTGCAATACAGCACCGGCGTCAACAACGCGGCCGGGTTGGCCGTCGGCTCCAAGGTGAAGCTGATGGGATTCGATGCCGGAGAAATCACCGCGATCGTGCCGAACGACCCGTCGTCGTCCATCGGCGTGACGGTGTCCTTCAATGTGCGCGAGCCGAACTTCGGCTACATCTGGACCGACTCGAAGGTGAAGGTCGTGTCCGGCGACCTTCTCGGCGGCCGTGTTTTGGAGGTCACGAAAGGGGCTGAATTCTGGGCCCTGGCCACGGCGGTGCAGAAGCCCGGCGGGGAAGTCCTCGTGCTCGACGAAAGGATCCTGAGGGCGCGTTACACGGAGATCACCAACCAGCTGGTCGAGGCCGACGCGCTCAAGACGGGCCGCAAGGTGGACGCGTTCCGCGCCGGGGTCCTTGCGCAGCAGGCCCTCTACAACCTCCAGGACATCGTCAAGGCGAACTCGCCGCAGTTCTACGTCCGCCGGCAGCCCGGCAGGGCCTACTGGATCGAAGCCCAGGAATCCCGGCCGATCGGCGAACGTCTGGAACAGATCGGCGACATCGTCGAATCCGCCTTGCCGTCCTTCCTCGGCCTGACCAACCAGCTCAAGGTCATTCTCGCCAACGCCGCGTCCGCGACCGAGCGGCTCGACGCCATGCTGGCCGACGCGCGGCCCGCCGTGACCAACCTCGTCGCCTCGACGACCAATTTGGCGCACATTCTGGCCAATGCCGCCGTCATCACGGCCAACCTGACCAACGGCCAGGGCTCGCTCGGCGAATGGCTCATCACGTCCAACATCAACGGCCAGCTCGACCGCACCTTCGGCTCCGCCAACGTCGCCATCGGCACGGCCAACGACGTCCTCGCGACGGCGAACACGAACCTGCAGACGTTGAACCGGTCCCTCGAAGGCATCGCCGGCATCACCTCGAACCTCAACGTCCAGGTTCAGGCCAACTCCAACATGCTGTCCTCGATCACGCAGATCGTGACCAACTCGGACAACTTCATCCTCGGCCTGCAACGCCACTGGCTGCTGCGTTCCGCGTTCAAGCCGATCGTGACAAACACGGCGCCGCGGAAGAGCTCGTCCCCGTCAGGTCCCGTTCGAGTGCGGCCTTAGGCTTGTTCACCCGATGGATTCGGCCGCTTCAAGGCCGGATCAGAGCGAGAACAGTCCGACCAGGGCGATGAGTGCGAGCGAGAGGCCTTCAAAGATCAGCCCGATCAGAAAGAAGAACGGAGAGTCCGTGCTGTTGACGGTCCTCGGCCGGGCGAGAATGAAGAACCGGGAGCTGATGACGCCGGTGCGGATGCTTGTGCCGTAGTGCAGGGCGGCACCGACGAAAAGAAGCAGCCACCCAAAACCTTTCCCGTCGCTGGCGAGCAGGCCGATCGCGCCGCCGCAGACCAGGATCAGGGTGATGAGATCCCACATCTGGCCCGAAGTGGCGAGCGTGACGTAGCGGCCACGCTGGGGGTCATACCGGTGGGCGGCGCCGCATGCGCGGCAGACGGGAACGAGATCGGTTGCCTCGACGGGATGGCCGCAGCGTTCGCAGGCAAAGGCGGGGTGTTCCTGGTGGGATTGATCGGCCGCGTCCATCGCGTTCCGGCTCACTGGTGCACGAAGATGATCCGGCTCCCGGCCGACTCGAACCGGAAGTCGACCTTGCGGAGATCCTTCAACGCCCGCGTGATCGCCTCGTGCCGGTCCGGCGGCGCGTAGAACATCATGAAGCCGCCGCTGCCCGCTCCGAGGAGCTTGCCGCCGGTCGCGCCGGCCTTGCGTGCGGCCGCATACCACGCGTCGATGCGGTCGTTGCTGATCTGCGCGGCCAGGCTGCGCTTGAGTTCCCAGTTCTCGTGGATGATCTCGCCGAAGGCGTCGAGGTTGTTCCGTTCCAGTTCGGACTTGAGGCTGACGGCGAGTTCCACCATCCGGCGCATGGCGTTCTGTTTCTTCTTCTGCGAAGCCACGGCGGTCTGCTGGTTCTTCAGCACGGAGGAGGCGCTGCGGGTCAGGCCGGTGTAGAAGACGAGGATGCGGTCCTGCAGTTCGGAGATCGTCGTGCGGCGGCAGATGATCGGGTCGACGCTGACGGTGTCGTCGGGGTTGAACCGGATGAAATTGAAGCCCCCGTAGGCCGCGGCGTATTGGTCCTGTTTGCCGATGGGTTCACCGCAGCGCCCGATCTCGATCTCGCAGGATTCCCGCGCGAGCGTCTCGGCCGAAGCGTGCCGGCCCTGGAAGGCGTGCAGTGCGTGGAGCAGGCCGATGGTGAAGGTGCTGGAGGAACCAAGCCCCGTGCCCTTGGCCGGGATGTCGGCGACGCTGGTGATCTCGATGCCGCCCTTGGGCCCGGCGATCTTCATGGCCTCGCGGACGAGCGGATGTTTGATGCGCTCGATGCTGCCGGCCTCCTCCGTGCGCGAGTAGCTCACGCGGATGCGGTCGTCGAACTTCGGGTTCACCTGGATGTAGACGTAGCGGTCGATCGCGGTCGAGACGACCGCGCCGCCGAAGCGCCGGTAGTAGACCGGCAGGTCGCTTCCGCCGCCGACGAAGCTCATCCGCAAAGGTGTCCGGCTGATGATCATGTGCCTTAAGCCTGAATAGGCCTCCCGTGGAAGGCGAGCGGAAGAACAACAGCCGTAAACGGCCATGGCGGCACCCCGTTCGGCCGTTCGCCTTCGAGCTTCGTGGTTTCCGCCGGTTCCCCCCTTGTGCCGCCGTGACGAAAGCTTCTAGGGTCGACGCATGGGTTTTTCTCGAATGCTCGGGCTCCGTTTTCTGCCGCTCATCCTTTTGGCCGTCCTTGCGCTCTCGGCGCGGTCCTCGGAGCTCGTCACGACGATCTCCACCACGAGCACTGTCCTGACCAACGGCCAAAAGCTTACGGTCTGGCTCAACATTCTGAACCCCGGCAGTGCCCCGGAGGATTATCCCGTGACCCGCAAGCTCGCCGCCACCGTCGTCGCCGGCAGCCAGCGTGTGCCGTTCGAACTGACTCTGGCCGACGGCGCGAACCCCGACACCCGCCAGGTGGCCGCGGGTGGGTTTGTCCGCGTGCCGTATGAATTCATCGTGCCGGTGCAGGTCGAGGGGCCGCTCCAGGTGATGCTGACAAATCCGCCGAACAGCTCGGTGAGCCTGATGGTGGTCGCGCCGAAGAGTCCGATGTTCACGCCCGTGCCGAAGCCGGTCACCGAAGCCGAGAAAGCCGCCGCGGAGCAGCCGCGGGTGCCGTTCGACGCGAACGACTATTTCCGCAGGCACTTCTTCGGCTACGATCCGGTCTACTTCATCGCCGGCCCGGAATCTCCGACCGCCAAGTTCCAGTTCAGCCTTCGTTACCGGGTGCTCGATGTCGATGACACCGGGCTGGGCATGGTGGCGCGCAACCTGGCCTACGCGACAAACGTCTACTTCGCCTACACCCAGGTGTCCTACTGGGACCTGCTCGCCCCGTCCTCGCCGTTCCTCGACACCAGCTACAAACCCGAGATCCATTACTGGTGGCGCAATGTCACCGGGCAGAAGGACGACTCCCACTGGTTCCATCTGGACCTCCAAGCCGGCTACCAGCACGAGTCCAACGGCAAACAGGTGCCGGATTCGCGCAGCATCAACATGCTCTACGTGCAGCCGACCGTGTTCCTTGGCGATCGCAACGCCTTCCATGCATCCCTCGGTGTCCGCGCCTGGGGATACATCCTCGACCTGTCGGACAATCCCGACATCGCGGACTACCGCGGCCACTTCGACGTCCGCGCGATGCTGGGCTGGCCGGACCATGTGCAGCTCTCGGTCTTGGGCCGGATGGGCGACAGCTTCGACCACGGCAGCGCCATGGTGGATCTGACCTATCCGCTTTTCGGGAGGTCGGGCAGGGGTCTCAGCCTCTATCTGCATGCCCAGTATTTCGTGGGCTACGGCGAAAGCTTCCTCGAATACAACCGCCGCTCGGACTCCATCCGCTTCGGGTTCTCGATCTACCGGTAGTCCGGGTCCGCGTGTCGAAGGCTGCAAAATCGTTCGCGGCGCATCGGTCGCTCCTCTAGAATCAATCCATGTTGAAGAATGTTCTCGGCGTGGCCGTGGGCCTGTTCATCGGCCTCGTCATGCTCGGATTCATCGAGTTCGTCGGACAGCTTGTGTTCGCGCCGAAGGAAGGCGTGGACATCAACGACCCCGTCGCCATGCGGGAGCTCCAGGCCAACCAGCCCATACCGAAACTCGTCGTGCTCCTCGCCGCCTGGTCCCTCGGCGCATTGGCCGGTGGCTGGGTCTGCTGCGAACTCGCCGGGCCGCAGCGCATCAAGGCCGCCCTCGTCGTGGGGTTTCTCATCCAGTTGGTCAGCATCCGGGTCTTCATGAAGGTCCCGCATCCCGTGTGGCTCGTGATCGCGACCCAGTTGATCATCCTGCCCAGTGCCTACGCCGGCACGCGCATCACGCTCTTCCTGGAGAACTGGCACCGCGGCAAACGAAGCTGAGAAGCTCGGCCTTGCGGGCCACAGCCTGTCGGAAGCTTGGGGGGGCGTCGTCTACCCGGCTGGTATCAGAGGATCCATCCTGCCGCCCTCCGAACGCCTGGCCGTGCTGCGAGCGTATCATCGGTCGACGACTGCACCGTCACATCGGGCCGTCATGAAGAGATCGACGCCGAACGTGATCCATGTGACTCCACGCAAGGGCAGCAGTTCCGCCCGGTTGGTCGCGCCGCGGCCACCGACGCCGGGACGCGACCGTTTTCCGCCGAGGATCTTCGGGGCGTAGAAGAACGCGACCCGATGAGCCAGCCGTTGGTCGATGAAAGAGCCGTTGACCTCGCCGCCGCCTTCGACGAGCAGGCTGGTGACTAGTTCTTCGCCGAGC
>JAYUUX010000548.1:0-8436 GCA_043754645.1 Verrucomicrobiales bacterium
CAAGAACGTCCTCTGCAGCGCAGGGCACGCCTTCGACTGAGCGGGATGGTCCCGTAGATTTCCACCAAGGGGGCGGCCAGAAACGGCCGCCCTCTTTCCTTGGGGGCTTTCGCGGAGTTTTAAATGGCGACCGGGGAAGTGACGAAAGAGCGCCGTGTTTCCCCCTCAAAAGGCGCGGGCCGCTCCAACAAAGAATCCCTGAAACATCGCTGCTTCAGGGATTTGCTTTGCAAAGTGGTGGTAGGTTCTGGATTCGAACCAGAGAAGGCGTTAGCCGGCAGATTTACAGTCTGCCCTCGTTGGCCACTTGAGTAACCTACCATCCGGCTAAACCGGGCGGGAAATAAACCCCGCCACCCGGCTCCTTGTCAATCGCCCAACCTGTCTTTAGCGTCTCCTCCCCATGTTCGAAAGCCTGTCCCAGAAGCTCCAAAACGCGTTCCGCAACCTGCGCGGGCTCGGGACCATTTCCGAGGGCAACGTCTCCGATTCCCTCCGCGAGGTCCGGATGGCCCTCCTTGAAGCGGACGTGAACTTCAAGGTGGCCCGAGACTTCATCGAGCGGGTCAAGAGCAAGAGCCTGGGGGCGGACGTGATCCAGTCGGTCAGTCCTGGCCAGCAGATCGTGAAGATCATCCACGACGAACTGGTCGACCTGCTGGGCGCCCAGAACGCGTCGCTCAACCTCTCGGGGAACCGGGCCTGCATCATGATGGTCGGCCTGCACGGATCCGGAAAAACGACCAGCTCGGCCAAGCTCGCCCGGATGCTTCAGAAAGAAGGCCGCGCTCCGCTTCTCGTCGCGGCGGACGTCTATCGTCCGGCGGCGATGGACCAACTGGAAACGCTTGGACGCCAACTCGACATCCCGGTGTGTTCGCTGCGCGGTGAAACGGACGTCCTCAAGATCGCCGAAGCCGCCTTCACGATGGCGACCGATCTCCAGCGGCAGACGTTGATCTTCGACACCGCCGGACGACTCCAGATCGATGAGCCGCTGGTCCAGGAACTGGTCCGCCTGAAGGCACGGATCGAACCGCAGGAAGTGCTGCTGGTCCTCGATGCGGCCACCGGCCAGGAAGCGGTCAACGTCGCCACCCACTTCGACAAGGCGCTAAACATCTCCGGCGCGATCCTGACCAAGCTCGACGGCGATGCACGGGGTGGCGCGGCGTTGAGCTTCAAGAGCGTCACCGGCAAGCCCATCAAGTTCATGGGGCTTGGCGAGAAGCTGGAAGACTTCCAGCCGTTTCACCCGGAACGCATGGCTTCACGGATCCTCGGCATGGGCGACGTGGTCACCCTCGTGGAGAAAGCCGCGGCCGCGATCGATGAGGACGAAGCCAAAAACCTCGAAGAGAAGATGCGGAAGGGCCAGTTCACCCTTCAGGATTTCCTCGATCAGCTGCGGGGGATGAAGAAGCTCGGCTCGTTGGAAAGCGTCATCGGGCTATTGCCCGGCGGTGGAGACGCCTTGAAGCAGATGGATGTGCAGAAGTCCGAGAAGGAGTTCCGGCGGATGGAGGGAATCATCTGCGCCATGACGCCCATCGAGCGCCGAAATCCCCAGATCCTGAACGCCAAACGGCGCCAGCGCATCGCCCGCGGCAGCGGGGTCGCCGTTTCGGAAGTGAACGGCGTGCTGAACAAGTTCTCCCAGATGCAGCAGATGATGAAGAAGTTTGGGAAGCTGCAGAAGATGATGGGCAAACTGGGACGCTGATCCGCGCGCCCGACGGGGCGGGCTCGATGGCCTGTCCCGGGAAACAAAAAAGCGGGTCGGCCGAAGCCAACCCGCTTGAAACGGTCTAAGGCAGCTTATTTGGAGCTGGTCTTCTTCGCGAGCCGGGCGTGGTCGCCGGCCGGGGTGTTCGGGTCGTTGATGTTGCCATTCATCGCACCGGGGTTGCCGTAGCCGGGGGGCGGATTGCCACCGACGGGGGGACGGCCGACGCCGTCACGGCCATTCAAGGTCTTGGTGCTGGTCTTCCACTTGAAGATTTCAGCGTGGCCGTCAGCCAAGGACATGCCGAAGGCGTTGTTGTGATAGGCACCGGGGAGATCGATGATCACGGCCGGCTGGGTCACATCGACGACGAAGTATCCGTCGTTCATGCTGTTTTCGTGCTCGTCGAGGAACACCCAGGTGTTGGCGGGGCCGGGACGGGTCAGATCGGTCGTGCGGCGGTAGATGAGGAACTGCTGGTTCACGGCGTTCTGGGTCCAGCCGTCGATGGATTTCTTGTCGCCGATGAGCATGTAGTTCATCGAGTTGCTGCGCACGCGGGGAACCTTCTTGCCGAAGATGGTCACCGTGGAGGAATCGGCCGGGCACTTGTAGACCTTGTAGTCCTTTGTGTAGGGCCCGATGAGGCCGCCGTAGTTGCCGTTCTTGGTGCTCGGATTGATGAGCCGACCCCAGTTCGTGTTGTCTTCGTTCTGGTTGTCGAAGTTGAGCCAGCCGCCGGCCCACGAGGGGTTGTTGGGGGCCTTGCCGGAGTTGCCGCCGTCCTTGTTGGGGACGATGACCTGGTTGTTGTCATCCGCATACATGTTCCAACCCAGCTGGAGCTGGCGGAGGTTCTGCATGCAGCTGATGCCTTGGGCCTTGAGTTTGGCCTTGCTGAGGGCCGGCAGGATCATTCCTGCCAGGATCGCGATGATCGCGATCACGACGAGCAGCTCAATCAGGGTGAATCCCTTTGAGCGGCCGCCCCGGATGTCGGGTGTTGTGTTCATAACGCGCTGGTTGCTGATGTGACGTTGGGGACGCTGGAAGCTACTGACTCCGCTTTCCGGAGGTCAATACTGGGCCTTTGTCCGCTCCTCAACGTGTCGACTTCAGTCGCCCGCCGAGGAGTTTCCATTTGGTTCGTCCGGAACCTAGGCAAGGTTCACACGACCGTCACTGTGCGTTCCCGGGCACACATGGTGCATTGCGGCGCACAGCCCCGGGGGGAGACATTAACGGCCGATGCCGTGTTCCGCATAGAAGCCGGCGTTCGCCACGTATTTCTCGGCCCAATGCCGCAATCCCGCCCGTTCCGACGAAGAAAGCATTCGGACCACCTTGCCCGGCGATCCCAGGACCAATGAACCCGCCGGCACGTTCATCCCTTGGGTCACGAGCGCCTTCGCGCCGATCAGGCATTGTTCGCCGATCTCCGCTCCATCGAGAATGATCGCGCCCATGCCGATCAGGCATTCGTCCGCCACCCTGCAGGCGTGGACGATGGCGCCGTGGCCGACGGTGACGTAGTTGCCCACCAGACAGGGATGGTCGTCAGCGAGGTGCAGCACGGCGTTGTCCTGCACGTTGCTGTGGTGGCCCACGACGATGCGGTTGATGTCGCCGCGGAGGACGGCGTTGAACCACACGCTCGAATGATCTCCCAACGTGACGTCGCCGATCACGGCGGCGCCGCGGGCGACGAAGACATCCTTTCCAAAGGTGGGCTGCTTGAGGAGAAACCGTTCGAGTTGTCCGCGGAGTTCGGGCGACATGCTTTGGTTGAACCATGCCGGGCCGGTTTCTGCCAATACTCGCTGCGGTCCGTCCGTTGTCATTTCACGGAGCCCGTGCCACCGTCCGTCCTACAGCGATGACAGATCTGCCTGAATCCGACCGGCGTCCGGCCAAGAAACGCCGCCTGCCCCGGTCGTTCAAGGATCTGACCCCGGCCAAACACTTCAATCCCCGGACGTTCTTCTACGAAATGGTTTGGAAGGCCTGGTTGACCAAACGCACTGGCCGGACCAAACGCCCGGTGTTTCCCAAGCTGGCCAAGAGCGAAGTCGCCCTGACCTGGATCGGCCATGCGTCGTTCCTCGTGCAATTCCCTGACCTCAACGTCCTCATCGACCCCAATTTCGCCAACTGGCTCTTCCTCTTGAAGCGCCTCAAGCACGCCGGCCTCAGCATCCGCGACCTCCCGCCGATCGACCTTGTCCTTCTGACACACGCGCACTTCGACCACTTCCACAAGCCGTCGCTCCGCCGCATTCCATCGCCCAAGATCGGCGTCATGCCGTGGGGTCTCGGCGATCTGGCGCGGGGTCTCGGCTTCAGCCGCATCGTCGAACTGCAGTGGTGGGAAAGCTTCAGCCACGGCGATTGGAAGGTGACCCTGGTTCCCTCCAAACACTGGGGCGCCCGCAAACTGACCGACGAGCACCGCGGCTACGGCGGCTTCGTCCTCGAACACTGCGGCCGAACCGTCTATCACGCGGGAGACTCGGCCTACTTCGACGGCTTCAAGGAAATCGGCGAACGCTGCGCACCGGAAATCGCCCTTCTTCCCATAGGCGCCTACTACCCGGATTCGTTCCGCGTGGTCCACATGGGACCGGACGAGGCCCTCAAGACGTTCCGGGACTTGAAGGCGAAATGGTTCGTCCCAATGCATTACGGCACCTTCAAGCTCAGCTTCGAGGATCTCGGAGAACCGCCTCGTTGGCTCCAGGAGCTCGCCGTCGCCGAAGGCATGAGCCGGCATATCCGCATTCTGGAAGAGGGAGTGCCCGAGGTGTTCTGAAATGACGAAGTGCGAAGGCCCAATGCCGATAGAATGACCAAACCAGAAGCCCATCCTTGGATTTTGGTCTTCGTGCTTCGCGTTTCATTCGGCCTTTCGCCCTGCTCTTTCGGATTTCCGCGAAGCGACGCTTGACGCACCCACCGCCGCTCACGACGGTATCGGCACGATGACCGTTGCACGCTTTCGCACCTTGGCCGCAGCCGCTGCGGCATTGACCATCCTCGCCTCTTCCGCCGTCGCCCATCCCGGACACGGGGCTGCTGGCGTCGCCCACTCCCATGAGGGCGGCCAGATCGTGACCAACCTCCTGTGGGTTGGGGGCATCGTTCTCGGCGTCGCGGTCGGCGGCGGCTTGGTTCTGGCCAAGCGCGGCTTCCTGAAGCGCGACCGGAAGACGGCTCCCGCTCGAATCAACCGCGACTGACCCGGCTGCGGCCAAAATTTTCAACGGCCGACCCGCGATCAGCGCTCGGCCGTTTTTTGTGGCCGCCACCGGCCGGGCAACCGGTGAGTTTTCCCGGAGCGGGGCCACCCGCGACCCGGAGGTATTTCAAACGCATGGTTGCCTTTTGAGAACCCGTGCCCTTAAAACCCGGCTCCAACCGATGGGAAAAGCTCTTGTCATTGCGGAGAAACCCTCAGTCGCCTCGGACATCGCGAAGGCCTTGGGCGGGTTCCAGAAGCACGACGACTATTTCGAAAGCGAACAGTTCGTCGTCTCCTCGGCTGTCGGACACCTGCTCGAGCTCGCGGTGCCGGAAGAGCACGAGATCGTCCGCGGCAAATGGTCCTTCGACAAGCTCCCCCACATCCCGCCGCGCTTCGCCTTGAAGCCGATCGAGAAGTCGGAGAACCGCCTCAAGGTCCTTCAAAAACTTCTCAAACGGAAAGACGTCGACGCCATCGTCAACGCTTGCGACGCCGGCCGCGAAGGCGAACTGATCTTCCGCAACATCATCGCCCACACCGCCGCCAAACAGCCAATCCAGCGGCTCTGGCTCCAGTCGATGACCCCCGCCGCCATCCGCGACGGATTCGCCAAGCTCCGGTCCGACCAGGAGATGCGTCCGCTGGCCGACGCTTCGGTCTGCCGCTCGGAGGCCGACTGGCTCGTGGGCATTAACGGCACCCGCGCCATGACCGCCTTCAACTCGAAGACGGGCGGCTTCCATCTCACCACTGTCGGCCGCGTGCAGACACCGACCTTGGCCATCGTGGTCGAGCGCGAAGCGAAGATTAAGAAGTTCGTCAGCCGCGATTACTGGGAGGTCCTCGGCACGTTCGACGCGGCCAAGGGCAGCTATCCCGGCCGTTGGTTCTACGAGAAGTTTTCCCGCAGCGACGACAAGGACGCCGAGCTCAAAGCCGAGCGCCTTTGGGACAAGGCCAAAGCTGAAACCATCCAGGCGAAGTGCGTGGGCAAGCCTGGTATCGTCACGGAGGAGAGCAAGCCCAGCACATCGCTCTCGCCGTTGCTCTACGATCTCACGTCGCTCCAGCGCGAGGCCAACGGCCGTTTCGGTTTCAGCGCCAAGAACACCCTCGGCCTCGCCCAAGCGCTCTACGAGAAGCACAAGGTCCTGACCTACCCGCGAACCGACGCGCGCGCTCTTCCCGAGGACTACATCGCAACGGTTCGCACGACACTGTCGTCCCTGTCCGAGACCAGCTACGCGCCCTTCGCCGGCAAGATCCTTCACGAAGGCTGGGTGCGGCCCAACAAGCGCATTTTCAACAACGCCAAGATCAGCGACCACTTCGCGATCATCCCGACCGGCGTTCTCCCGAAGAGCCTGAGCGAGCCCGAGCAGAAGCTCTACGACCTCGTCACGAAACGGTTCCTCGCTGTCTTCTATCCCGCGGCCGAATTCCTCGAGACCACCCGTATCACCCGTGTTGAAGGCGAACCCTTCAAGAGCGCCGGCAAGGTGCTCATGAAGACCGGCTGGCTCGAGGTCTACGGCAAGGAAGTCGATTCCGACGAATCACCGACTCTTGTGCCCGTGGACCAGAACGAGCGCGTCCGCACCAGCGCCGTCGAGGTGAAGGCCAACGTCACCAAGCCGCCGCCGCGCTACACGGAAGCAACCTTGCTCAGCGCGATGGAAGGCGCGGGCAAACTCGTCGATGACGAAGAACTTCGCGAAGCGATGAGCGAACGCGGCCTCGGCACTCCGGCCACGCGCGCATCCATCATCGAAGGCCTCATCGCAGAGCAATACATGCTCCGCGAACTGCGCGAACTGAAGCCGACGGCCAAGGCGTTTTCGCTCATCACCCTTCTGACCGGTCTCGGCGTCGAGACGCTCACCAAGCCGGAGATGACCGGGAACTGGGAGTATCAGCTCAAGCAGATGGAGCGCGGCCAGCTCAAGCGCGAGGACTTCATGGACGAGATCCGGCGGCTCACGCAGGAGATCGTCGGCAAGGCCAAGCTCTTCGAGCACGACACCATCCCCGGCGACTTCGGCGTCCTCAAAGTGCCGTGCCCCAAGTGCGGCGGCGAGGTGCATGAGAACTACAAGAAGTTCCAGTGCCAGAAGTGCGACTTCGCCCTGTGGAAGATCGCAGCCGGCCGCCAGTTCGAGCCGTCGGAGATCGAGGCGCTCATCCGCGACAGGCACATCGGTCCGCTCCAGGGCTTCCGCAGCAAGCAGGGTTTCCCCTTCGCCGCGTTGATCAAGCTCACGCCCGAGTTCGAGGCCAAGTTCGACTTCGGCGACGACAAGAAGGAGGACGGCGAGGCCGTCGTCGTCGATTTCACCGGCAAGGAACCGCTCGGCAAGTGTCCCAAGTGCGGCGCGCGCGTGTTCGAGAACGGGATGAACTACGTCTGCGAGAAGTCCGTCAGCGCCGAGCGCACCTGCGACTTCAAGACCGGCGCGATCATTCTCCAGCAACCCATCGAGCGCGCCCAGATCGTCAAGCTGCTCGCCGACGGCAAGACCGACTTGCTGAAGGGATTCGTCTCCAAGAAGACCAACCGCAAGTTCGAGGCCTTCCTGAAATACGAAGGCGGCAAGGTCGGCTTCGAATTCGCTCCGCGCGAGAAGAAGGCCGGCGGCAAGGGCGCCAAGAAGGCCGATGAACCCGTGGTCAAACTCGACTTCACCGGCCAGACCCCCGTCGGCAAATGCCCGCGCTGCGGCGGCAGCGTCTTCGAGTCCGAGACCGACTACATCTGCGAGAACAGCCAGCGCGAAACCAAGCGCTGCGCCTTCAAGTCCGGCAAGGTCATCCTCCAACAGCCCGTCGACCGTGAGCAGGCGGGCAAGCTGTTGGCCGACGGCCGGACCGACGTGCTCGACAAGTTCATCAGCCGAGCCGGCAAACCCTTCTCCGCGCAGCTCGTCATGAAGGACAAGGGCAAGGTCGAGTTCGAGTTCCCCGAACGGGACTAGTCAGTCGGCGTCGGGATTGAGTGCCTAGTTCCATTGCCCCCGTTCAATAATATACCGCCTTCCTTGGCTTGCACGGCCGGGTGAAAGCATTTCGTAGTAATGGGAATGCCAGTGCCCATTTCCTTTTCACCATCAAAAGCGGTTCTTCTGTTGTTCCGGCGCGCATTGAGTGGGCGACATGGCGGTGTCCTTCTTTTCTACGGCCTCTTCCTCGGTGTTTCGTTCCTGACGCGGGCAGCCCTGCTCATCAAGGCTGCACACGATGTGTCCTGGTTGCCGAGCCTGCTGGCGGCCTTCGTCTGGGGCATGCTCTACGACATTGGTGCGGCTTCCTTCATCGCGTTGCCGCTCATCGTCATGCTCACCCTGCTGCCTGCCGGGGCGTTGCGGCGTGGATGGATGCGTTGGCTGGTTGCCGGTGTCGGATTCGCAATCGTGCTGGCGCTCCTGTTCAGCGCGACGGCGGAGTGGACGTTCTGGGACGAGTTCGGCGTGCG
>JAYUUX010000549.1:0-5264 GCA_043754645.1 Verrucomicrobiales bacterium
TCCGCGCACATCGACGTCGTCGATGAACACGCCCGAATTGGCCGTGAACGGAACGAGGCTCCTGAAGCGGATGTAGGAGACGTTGTTCGAAGCGGTGAACGAGTTCGTCAGAGAAACCCAGTTGCTCGAAACGGCGGAGAACGTGTTCGAGAAGACCGTTCCCTGCACCCAGACCGCAGCCGCTGGAGGGACCGCCGGAACGTTGGTCAGTTCGGAACTGCGGGCGTAGGCGAAGCGGAGCGTGTAGTTCGTGCCAGGCAACGTGGCGAGAGCGGCCACAATCGTCCCCTCTTCCCCGGGATTGCCGACGAGGTCGACCGCGTTGGTTCCTTCGAAGGAGGGGCCGATCAGGCCGCGGCCCAATCCGGCGACATCGATGCTCCCGGTTTCCACCAACCAGCGCCCGGAGAGGATCGAGTTTGTCTCGTAGACCTTGACCGGCATGTCCTCGAATCCGGTCGTCAGAAGGACATTGGTGACGGTCGCCTGGTTGGTCCGGATGACATAGAACGGAGCGAAGCCCAGAAAGGTCGGGAGGTAGTTTGTATCGGAGAGAACACCTCGGAAGCCGTTGATGTCCGTTCCTCCGCGATTTTCGAAGACGAGCGAACGGTCGCCCGACGGGCTGATCAATGTCACGGCAAGGTCCGAGATGCGCGGATGGGTCAGGTCCAACTGCAGCTGCATGGCGGCAATCCGTTCTATGTTGGTCAGCGTCAGCGTCGATCGGGACAGCGCGTCGTCGACAACCACGGTCGAGTTGGTCCTGCCAGACTGGGAAAGGCGAGTTCCTTCAGCGGCCAGGTTTACGAAGAATCGTAGCCGTAGAGGGACGTTGAACGGGTTCGGGTTGAAGATCCGCGCCACGTAGGTTCCCACCGAAAGAGGAGGCGAGTCTGTCCGTCCGATGGACAAAGTTCCTCCAAGCGGCGGCTGCACCACCACGGCCTTGTCGTAGGCATTAAGTTGCGGCACGGCGTCGCGCCGCACAAAGAGACCGACGGGCGCCTGGGTCTGGGCAGTGCCATTGTAGGTCAGGATGGTATCCAGACGGTCTGCTTCGGGACCAACGTCCTTGAAGTAGGCGGGGCTCCAGCCAGGCGGGGCGATGAAGGTGAACTCATCCGTGTTCGTCGGCTGGAGGAACAACTTGATGCGGGAGAATTCGACTCGGCCCGTGTGGTTCAAGGAATTGTCCACCATCGTCAACTGGAAGTCGGACGCGGCCGAGTAGGTGACAAAGTCGAGGAGACTTCCGGGGCCGTCCGTCGGACGGGCGAAGAGGTTGTCGAGAACCTCGGTGTCGTCCTGGATGAGTCGGCGGAATCCGGAGCCGGTGTTGAAACCAAAACTGTGGTTGTTCAGAACCGAAAACGCGCTACCCCGCGCTGGGTCGACGATCCGCAGTTCGTTGAAGAGGTCACCGAACAACTCGTGCACGAACTCATTTGTCACAACGACGCGTTGGATTCGTTCCTGAAGCCCGGGCGCCACGTAGAACAGCACCGAGCTTCCTGGCTTGTCGCTCGAGCCATCGGGAATGTCCAACGGAAGGATGCTCCGTGGACGCAGGGTGACCCCTGTTTCATCGCGGTCGAAGAAAGGATCGTTGGAAGCGCTCGCGAAGATGCTGAACTCGGAGGCTTGTTGGTCCTCTGATTTGACGCCGATGTAGTAGGACGTGTCGACCGCTGCTCCGATGATGGGGATCGATTCCTCACCGCCGCGACGCCGCGACTTGAAAGCGCCGGCCAACGCAACCGGTGAAAGGTTTGTCAGGGTCGGATCGGTCGACAGATAGAGGTCGATGTCGGCTTCATCCGACGCGCGGGCGCGGGATAGATTGGGAGGGAAGAACGTCCTGATCAGCAGATTGGTGCCGCCGTCGGTTGTCAGGTTGGTGAAGACGAAAAAACGCCACTGGTTGGTCTGGCCGTTCGCCGGATATGATCCGATCAACGGCGAGTTCGCGCCGACGCGCTGCGAGGTGAGGGGAACTCCGTTCGTCAAGGTTGTCAGTTTCGGACCGGGGAAATAACTGGCTGGCTGCGGCGTGACCGTCATCGAGGACGGCGTGGCGTCGTCGGTGGAAATGACCAGGGCAAAGTCCTGGACGACATCATCCACATGCGCCGGCACCGCGTTGACGTTGACCCGCCGGCCGATGACGGCCACGGCGTAGTTCGTCCCCAACGGAGGAGCGATGAAGACGCTCTCCACGTTGTTCACCGAATCGGCGGACGCGACCCCGTTGGTGTCGATCGCGGCCGAGAAGTCGGATCCGCCGCCGAAGACGTTGCCGTAGTGGATCTCCATCGTGGACAGGTTCGTCACCACAAGATCGAGGTCGTTCACCAGCTTTATGCCGGCGCGCGGATTGCCCGGCGGATCGGTCCAGACCAGCGTGATCCGCAACGGACGCCCGGCCGCCGTGTCGCTTACCGTCACCTGGCGCGTGAAACCGTCGCCCGTCGCGAGCGCATTGGTCGGGCTCTGGTCGAACATCCGGACCGGCCAAGTATTCTCATCCACCGACAACATCGCTTCCCGGACGGAATTCGTCAGTCGCGGAATCCCCCATCCCTGATGGTTCATCCGCGAGGTCGTGCGGTAGTCGTAGAAGGGACTCGCGCTCCTGGAACCGTTGACGAGCAGCGCCTTCATCATGGCCGGGCTGTTCGTTCGCCGCAGCGCCGGAGGGAGCTTCTGTTCAAAGAACTCCTGCATGAGGGCGAGCATTCCCGACACGGAGGGGGCGGCAATGCTCGTCCCCGTGGCGAAGCCGTAGAACGGTTTCACGGGCGCATCGATCTGGTCGAGGAGCGCGGAGATTCCGCCGGACCCATCGGAAGTCACCACGATGGAGCGGACGTTGACCGAGATCGGGACCCGGTTGGTGTTGCCGATGCCGTAGTCGACCAGGCCCGCCGGGAACGGGGACGGAACGATGACGGCCAGGTTCGTGCCCCGGAAAGTCGTCGGGGGGTAGCCCACGTCGGCCACGAAGACCAGGGGCGGTATTCTGAGCGGCGAATCGGCATTCGGGATCACCTGCAGCACGACACCGACCGCGGGTGGCGTGGTCGGGATGTTCAGGGTGAAATAATTGGTCGCTCCAGGCTGGATGATGACGTCCTCGTGGAGTGACACGATGAATCCGGGAGTGCCTCCACCGGCGATTCCACCGGCGGTGGCATTGAGAAAATTCGTCGGCCTCGTCGAAAGCACAAACGTGCCCGGCGCGACCAGGTCGGGCTTGAAGCGTCCAAAGGCGCCTTCCGTTCCTTCGCCGACGTTGCCGCGGCTCGAGTATCCGGCCACCTGGTTGTCGCTGTCGGTCCAAGGAAGATACAGCTGGTTGGTCACATTCCCCTGGATGAACTCGTTCGTGATGTTCCTGAGCTGCTCCAGCGCACCCACCGTGATGACGTTCTTGGCCGTGCCGGGCGAGGAAATGGAGTCGGCGATTCCGAAGGTTCCGTTGTCGTTGCCAGCGCCTTCGTTGCCCGCGGCAAACAC
The DNA here is from genome assembly GCA_043754645.1 of Verrucomicrobiales bacterium. GTDB lineage: Bacteria > Verrucomicrobiota > Verrucomicrobiia > Limisphaerales > CANJSG01 > CANJSG01. The sequence goes on from JAYUUX010000549.1 coordinate 3,520, forward strand.
GAAGAGGACCGGCTGGGATCCCGAGACCTCGGGCAACGAGTCGCGAACGGCCGCATCGAAGCTGGCGGCCGAATCATCGTATTCGAACGTCTGCAGGTAGCCCCAGCTGTTGTTCGAGATCAGCGCGTTGGTCAGGGCGACCGAGCTTTGCAAATACTCGTCCGAGACGAGCGGGCCGGACACGCGATCCACTGCCAATACGTGCAGGCGGGCTGCGGGCGCCATGCCGCGGAAGTTTGCGCCTTCGGTGGAACCCGGCGCATTGGTTGCAGGCGGCGAATTCAATCCAGAACTGGCGATGATGCCGGCGACGTGCGTGCCGTGGCCTTCCAAGTCGGTCAATACGGCGGCGTTCTCCCCGGTCACCCGGCCTGCCAGGTCGGGGTGGGTGGCGTCTACGCCCGAATCAGAAACTGCGACGAGGACATTCGTGCCCGTCAGGTCGAGCCAGTTGTTGGTGGCGATGACGTTGGTGGTGACGCGTAGTCGGAAGCGCGTGAGATCATTGGCCAGCTTGCGGGAAGGCGCATTCTCGATCGACTGCACGGAGTCGATCCGCGCAAGTGCCGCGACATCCATCGGTGCCCCGGTTACGATCAGTCGCCGGCCAAAAGGCGACGCATCTTCGCGGACAACTTTCAACCCGAGGGCTTCAACAGCGGCCCGACCGACCGTGGCCGTGTCGCGGAACAAAGTCACCGAAAGCGCGCTGTCGGCCGGCAGGTTCCCCTGCCCCAACGCCGCCGACATCAGCTTGGGCTGGATCTTGTAGTAGGGCTCGAAAGGGACAACGGCCTGAACGCGGGAATTCCCCGACAGACGCGCCTCCGCCCCCGCATCGGCCCGGACGAGGTAGGCGTTGTTGGGAATATAGGAAATGACCTGACCTCCCGCGGTGGTGATCGCGTCACGGAACGCCTTGTCAGTCGCTCCGCGCGCCTGGACGATGAAACTGCGGTTGACCCCGGGGTTGCCGCGCAATGGCGACGGAATGTCGAGGGCAGCGGCGACGGCGGAATCGATGAACGCGTTTTCAAGGAGGATCGCGGATGTCTTCCTGAAAAGAGCGGCGGGGTTTTCAGGCGAGTTGCTCAGCCGGAACGGAAACCGGTTCGTCGTGCCGCTCTTGGCCTGCGCATTAGTTCCGGCGGCCGGCACCGTCGGCGAGAGCGGGACCGGCGCTGCATGAACGCCAACCGCTCCGGCCCCGCGTTTGGCCTGCTGGACGCGGTCGGCTTTCCACAGCAGGGCACCGGCGAGCACGAAGAGGATCGCACTCAGGATGGCCCAACCTTTTACACTCAGTCGCATAGAAATCTTGATGCTCGGGACGCGCCTATTCGGACGGCAGGACGTCGAACTTCTCCAGCACCACCACGGGGTTCGTGATGGACCCTTCCAACCGGATCAGGCTTCGGGTGACGTATTCGCCCATGACCTGGTAGTTGGTGACCATGTTCTCGTATCCCGTATTGAACACGATCGAACGTTCGGCGGGTTTCAACGCTTGTCCATAGGCGTAGATCATATAGCGCGGTTTGCCGATCGTGAGGAGCGACAGCGTCTGGCGGGGGATCCATTCGTAGGCCGCATCGGAGATTCCGCTGGCGATCTGGCCGGGAGCCTTGTTGAGGAACGGCGATTCAAGGGTCAACTGCGGGACCCGGAGAATGTCGCCGACCTTCGTGAACATGCCGCTGGGAGGCTGGTTCGTGCGGAGGAGGTGCAGGTTGGTCACGATCGAC
>JAYUUX010000550.1:0-3863 GCA_043754645.1 Verrucomicrobiales bacterium
CTCGACGGGAGTCCGGGCACCGGTGGTCTGGCCGCTGGCCTGCGGTCCGCGGAACTGGAGCCAATCCGCCGTCGCAACAAACGGAACAACGCACAGGCACAGGAGGGCGCCAAAGGTCCGGACGGGGTTCATGCAAAATTGTTCGTGCGCCCGAACCCGGAACGCAACGCCCAAGTCGACGCCGGGTCAGCGCGCTAGGGCGCACCGCTCGTCGAAGAATCCCGCCGCCGTGACGCCACCCGGAGCCTTGTCGGTGATGGGCTGGGTCACGTCGATCACCGCCCAGTCGGGAAGTTTGGGCGTCTGGTCGGCGTTGCTTCCGAGACCGCGAAAAGTAACGCCGCTGTTCAGGACGACATACCGATCCGGGTTCAGCGGATTGGGATGGATCATAACCACCGCATGGTTCTCCGACGAAGCCCTGGTCTTGCCGGCCACGATCTGTTTCGGGTTCCAGCGGATCGGAAGTTTGCCGGCGATTTTGCCGATGAGCCTGTTGCTTTCGGGGTCGCCCCAGAGAACCAGGTTGTTCCCGGCAATGTCGGCTTCGGTCACGTCGACATCACGCTTCACGCGGACTTCCCCACGGAACTGGCCGCGCCATTGGTCGGAGGTGCGCTTGATCTCGCGATCAATCCACGCCTGGACCTGCGGGCTGCGCGACTTGCCCGAGGGCGTGACGAACAGGAACGAGTCCATGAACGCGTCGTCGATGGGACCCTGAAGACCCGGACGCTTCGCGAGCTTCTTCGGGTCCGATGCACCCTTCTTCCAACGGCTGCCGTCGCGGACAAACGAGGCGGTCCACGGATGATCGCGCAGGGCACCGGACACCTCGAAGCGCTGGCCGTCGACCGACACCGACACGGTCCCCGAGAGCGCCGTCTGCTCCTCGGGGAAATCCAGGGAGAACCCAGAGACGTTCGTCGTGGTCACCTCGATGCGTTTTCCGGGAAGCAGCTTGGCGTTCACCCGCGCCCGTTCCCAATGCTGCACGAGGCCGTCCACACGAACCCAGGCCATCCGGTTGTAGCGAAGTGTCCAGGTCGTGAACCGGACCTCCTGCGGGACCGGCTCCCTGCCCTTCGACATCAGCTCGTCGAACTGCCGGGCCAGCTCCTTCTTCGCAGTGGGTTCATACTTGTGCTCGACCTTCGGGCCGATGATGTGGCGCATCGGCAATCCTTCCAGCGCCATCGCCTTTTCCATCTCGTCGGCGGCCTGCTTCTGTTTGTCGAGCTCGCCGCTATAGGCGATGACCGTGGTGTTGAAGAGATTGCCGGCGTAGTCGGTCGCGCTGTAGAGGCGCCACAGCTTCTGCTCCCAGCCCGGCGGAAACTCCGGCGTCACCGGGATCTTGAGATACTTCGCCGCTTCGACAAACCCCGCTCCCGGCGCAACCCCGGCCCAAAGCCCGGCGTGGTGGGCGCCCATGTGCCATGTCGATGCCCCACCCATGGAGAAGCCCCGGACCGAGATCCGTTGCAGGTCGACCGGATAATCCTTCAACACCGCCGCCAGCGCTTCGAAGACGTCCGTCTCGCCGGCGAACTTGGTGGCGTTGCAGTAACGGCCGTAGGGATGCAGCACGATCGTATCGGCCGGCGCGAACTCCCCGACGCTCTTCAAACGCGACTGGATGAAGGCCAGCTCGGTCCGCTTCTCATCGCGGCCTGGAAACCAAAGATCCAGCCGGCGCGGCTTGTCCTGATACTGGTAGCCCGCCGGGACCACGAGGCCGTAGGGCTGGAGCGAACCGTCGATGCGCGAACGAAACGCCCGCACCACCAACCCGGTGGCCCAAGTCCACGGCGCTTCACCGGTCCGCAACTGCGCGATGCGTTCACGGCCCACCTGAATCAGACCCAGCGCCTGCTGCGGTTCGTTGGTCCTGTAGAATTCGTTGAACTGCACCGGCCAGCTCACGGCCTTGTGGAAGATCTCCACGTCGGGCATGAGCGAGAGAAGATCGGGCTTGGAAAAGAGTTCGGCCTTCAGCTTATCGATCTCGGATCCGAACGCGGCGAGCTCGGTCTTAACCCGATCGAGCTTGTCGGCCGGAATCGTGAGGCCGGCTGGTGGAATCTGAACTGGTGCTGGGGCCGACAGCAGCACCGAAGGCATCAGCGACACAAGCAGGGCAACGAGAACTCGCGTGGTCATGACGAGACTCTTTGCGCGGACCCATTCCCCACTCAAGCCCTGACAGGCAACCAAACGAATCAACGCGACGCTGTTTTCAACTGCCATTTCTCGTCGAAGAATCCGGCGTTCACCACCTCGCCGGGGAAGCGGGACGTGACCGGTTTGGAGATGTCGATGACCGCCCAGTCGGGCAGCTTCGGCGTCTGGCGCGCGTTGTTGAGGTAGTCGTATTCGCGGAAGGTGAATCCGCTGTTGAGCACGACGTAGCGGGTCGGGTTCAGCGGATTCGGGTAGATGCCCACCAGCGCGTGGCTATCTGCGGAATAGCTGCCGAGGCTGCCGACCCGGATCGAATTGGTGCTCCAGCCAATCGGCAGTTTGGACGCGATCCGTTTGAGGAGAAGGTTCGACGACGGATCGCCCCAGACGACCACGTTGTTGTCGCGGAGATCGGCCTCGGTCACGTCACGATCCAGTTTCACGCGGGCGTCGCCACGGTAGTGCCGGCGCCAATGTTCGACCGCATGCTTCATTTCGGCATCGGCCCAAGTCTTGAGCTTCGGATTCGCCGCGACCCCGCTGGGAGCGACGAACAGGAACGAGTCATAGAAGGCGTCGTCGATCGGGCCCTGCAGGCCGTGGCGTTTGGCGAGACCGGACGCGATGGATCTCGTCGCTCGCCATTTGGTGCCGCTCCGTTCGAGCGAAATGCTCCATGATCTGTCCGCCGCGACGGACGCACCAGCCACCGAGGAACCGTCGATCACGACGCTGACGGCCTGGCTCAACCGGGACTGGCCGGCCGGAAACGTCAGAGTCAGGCGAGTGACATTCGTCGTCGCGACCTGGATCCTGTTGGCCGCGCTGATCACCGCTTCGACCCGCGCCGGCTCCCAGTGTTCGCCCATCGCGTCGACGCGGACCCACTTCATTTCGTTGTAGCGTAGCGAATGGGTCACGAAGCGGATCTCGGCCGGGACCGGATCCCGGCCCTGAGACATCGCTTCGTCGAGGAACGCGTCGATGACTTTCTTGGAGGGAGCATCGTATTTGTGCCCCTGCCCGGCTCCGATGACATGCTTGAAAGCGATCGTCTCGCCAGCCGCGGCCGTCACCATCAAGTCCGCGGCCTGCTTCTGTTTATCCGTTTCGCCGCTGTAGGCCACCGTCGGGACGTTGAACAGGTTCAACGCATGGTCCGTGGAATCGTAGAGGCGCCAGAGCTTCTGCTCCCACCACGTCGGCTTCAGGGTTTCGTTTTGGAAGACCTTGAGGAAGTCAGCGGTTTCGCTGAAGCCAGCACCGGGCGCGGCGGCGGCCCAAAGGCCCGCATGGTGGGTGGTCATGTGCCAGCAGGCCGCTCCGCCCAGCGAGAAGCCCCGGACGGCGATGCGGTTCGGGTCGACCAACAGGTCGCGCTTCACCGCGTCGAGGGCTTCGAACGCGTCCACCTCCCCGGCGAAGCGCTGGCCGTTGCAGTAGCGCCCATAGGTGTGGAGCACGACCGCATCCGGCGGCGCGAACTCGCCGACAGTGCGGAGCCGTTGGGCGATGAAGTCCAACTCGCTGAGGGTTTCGCCGCGGCCATGGAACCAGAAGTTGAGCCGCGCCGGTTTGCCGGGTTTGTGGGCTGCCGGAACCACCAGACCATAGGGCTGGATGGAACCGTCGATCTTCGAGACGTAGGCGCGCACAACCAACCCCGTCGCGGTCACCCA
>JAYUUX010000551.1:0-11883 GCA_043754645.1 Verrucomicrobiales bacterium
GCCTCGGACTGGAATACGGGATCAACCGCGGCGTCGCGGCGTATGCCAACGCCTCCCAGTCCTATCGTCCGGTCATCTTCACCGAAGCCGTTCCGACCGGCGGATCAGCCGTCATCAACGACGACCTGCAGGAAGGCCGGAGCTGGCAATACGAGATCGGCCTACGCGGACATCCGCTCCCCTACCTCACGTTCGATACGAGCCTGTTCCTGCTGGATTTCGACAACCAGATCGGAACGGTCGGCAACACGGTGATGAACGTCGGCAGGGCGATCCATCGCGGCTGGGAAGCCGCCGCCGAGCTCGAGCTGCTTGGGTTGGCCGATGCGCTGCGGGGCGGATCCGGCGAGGCCCGGGACTTCCAGTTGGGCCTTCATGCGAACGTCATGCTGCTCGACGCCGAGTTCGTCAGCGGTCCGCGTGAAGGCAATGCGCCGCAGTATGCGCCCGCCCATGTCCTCCGCGCCGGTGTGACGGGCCGCTGGGGCAACCGGGCGAAGGTTTCGCTCCAGGGGACGTTCGTCGAATCCCACTACGGCGACGACGCCAACTCCGCGAACTACTCCGTCCCCGCCTACATGGTCTGGGACCTGACCACCGAGGTGAAGCTCTACGGCGATGCGCTCAGCCTGACGGCGGGCATCAACAACCTGTTCGGCGAGGACTACTATTCGCGCATCCGCAACGACGGCGTCGACCCCTCCTACGGCCGCAACTACTACGTCGGACTTTCGTTCGCGTTCTGAGTGGCGCCGCCGGCGTGGTGGCATCGCGAAAACGCTCCGACTGGCGCTTCACAGCGCCGGTATCGGGCTCTAGCCTCGGGGCATTCCATGACGACCCGATGCGTGACCGCGGTGCTGATGTTCCTCGTCCTCGGCGTCGCCGTGCCATTGACGGGGAATGCGGCCGCGCGGACGCCGTGGACCGTTTCCAGAATCCAGGGCTCGCCCGAGCCTCCGCCGGCCTACACGACGGAACGGATCTATCCGGCGGTCCCGCTGCTTGAACCGGTCGGGCTCTACTTTGAACCGCTGACCAACTGGGTCCTCGTCGTCGAGCACATGGGGAAACTGAGGGCCTTCCCGAATCGGCCGGACGCGGACAGGGCGCCGTTGATTGCGGATTTCTCGAAGCTGACCGGTCCGGGCGGAGAGGCGTTCTCGATCGTGTTTCATCCTGGCTTCACCACGAATCGCACCCTCTTCGCGGCGTTGCTCACGCGGGAACCGAAGCGGTCGATGGGCGTCTGGCGCATGACGATGAAACCGGCGGTGTCGCCCGATGCGCCGCCGATGGTCGACGTCGCCGGGGCGGTGCGCGTGATCGACTGGTGGTCCGACGGCCACAACGGCTGCGACCTGCACTTTGGTCCCGACGGTTTTCTCTACGTCTCCGCCGGCGACGGTGCTCCGCCCACTCCGCCGGACATCCACCGCACCGGCCAATCGGTCGATGATCTCATGGCGTCCATCCTGCGCATCGACGTGGATCGCCCGGCCGATGGGAAGGCCTACTCGATCCCGGGGGACAATCCGTTCATCAACCGCCCCGGCGCGCGTCCCGAGGTCTGGGCCTACGGATTCCGCAATCCCTGGAAGATGGTCTTCGACCACCGCGATGGCGCCTTGTGGGTCGGTGACGTCGGATGGGAAGCGTGGGAGATGCTTTTCCGCGTGGTCGGCGCGGGATTCAACGGGGGATGGAGCGTGGTCGAGGGACCGGTGCGGGTGAACGCCACCTGGCCCGCGGGCCCGACTCCCGTTCAGCCGCCGCTCTGGTCGCTCCCGCATACCGAGGGGGCATCGATCACCGGCGGCCGGTTCTACCGGGGCCGCGCGCTCCCGGAACTCCGCGACCACTATGTCTTCGGCGACTACGAGTCGGGAAAGATCTGGTCCGTCCTCTGGCGCGACGGGGCGGTGGTTTCACGGGGCGAACTCTCCGCAACGACCCATCGCATCGTATCCTTCGCCAACGATCTTGAAGGCGGGGTCTGCTACACCGACTTCAGCGGCGGCGGCATCCATCGGCTGGTGCGGAACACCGCCAAGGCCGTCTCCGGTTCGTTCCCGCGCCGGCTGAGCGAGGCTGGGCTCTTCCGTTCGATCACGACGCTCGAACCCGCTCCCGGCGTGGAACCGTATCGCATCGCGGCGCCGTCCTGGGCGGACCATGCGCGCCCGGATCTCGCCGTTGCCATCCCGGGAACCGCCACGGCCACGACGGGCGACAAGTCGACCGTGCCCGAAGGAACGGTCTTCGCGCGGACGCTGACGATGGAGATGAGGGCCGGCGATCCCGCGTCCGCCCGCCGCATCGAGACGCAGTTGCTACAGTTGGAGCGTTCGCGTTGGAATGCCTACACCTACCGCTGGAACGATGCGCAGACCGATGCCGACCTCGTGCCCAAGGAGGGCGCCGAGGCGAAGCTGATCATCGATGATCCCTCGGCGCCCGGTGGTCGCCGGGAACAGGACTGGCGCTTCCTCGGCCGGACGGAATGTTTCCGTTGCCACCTCGACCGCTTCGGAACCGTCGTGAGTTTCATCCCGCAACAACTGGCCGCCAAAGCCGGAGGAACCGAGACCGAACTCGAGCGTTTGAAACGCCTCGGCGTGATCGACGGCAAGTCGGAGGGCGGTTCGTGGAACCTCGCGTCGCCGCACGACATGGCAGCGCCGCTCGATCTGCGTGCGCGCTCGTGGCTGCACGCGAACTGCGGGCACTGCCATCGGCGCGATGCGAACGCGTCCGTGATGATCCAGCTCCACGGCGCCGTGACGCCGGCGCAGATGTTCGCCATCGACGTGGCTCCCAACCGCGGCGGGTTCGGGCTGACAGACGCGAAGATCCTCGTGACCGGAGCGCCGGAGAATTCCGCGCTGCTCTACCGGGCCGCGACGACTGCGTCCGGCCGCATGCCCGTTGTCGGTTCGTCCGTCGTCGACGAAGCCGGGCTCGCCCTGCTGAGCCGCTGGGTGGAATCGCTCGCCGCGACGAAGCAGCCCTCCCGACCCGCCTTCGATGCGGCGCTCGCAGCCAAACCGGAAAGTCCGTCCGCCGCCATGGCGCTCGCCTTGCACGCCTGTGCCGTCACGCCGTCGCCAACGCAGCGGGCGCGTTTGGCCGAACTCGCCGAGACGGCATCCATCCCGGCTGCGCGTGATTTGCTGGAGCGGTTCCTTCCGGCGGCCAAGCGGCGTCAGGTTCTTGGCGCTGAACCGGCGCCGGAACTGATCCTCAGTCGGCAAGGCGATGCGGTCCGTGGGCGGGAACTGTTCTTCGGTGCGGGCGGCCCGCAGTGCCAGACCTGCCATCGCCACGGCGGAGAGGGACGCGAGATCGGACCGGATCTGACGGCGTCGGGAACGAAGTTCACCCGCGCCGCGTTGCTCGACCAGATCCTGCACCCGGCCAGGCAGGTCGACGAGGTGTGGCGCACGCACGAGATCGAGACGAAGGATGGAAACGTCCAGACCGGCTTTGTCGTCTCACGTGACACGGCGTCCGTCCGCTTCCGCGCGAGTGACGGGGCGGTGTCCGTGGTTCCGGCGTCATCCATCCGTCGCGAGACAACCTTGCCCGGCTCGTTGATGCCGGAAGGCCTGATTCAATCCCTGACGGCCCAGGAGGCGGCCGATCTGCTGGAGTTCATCGCGCCGCGGAGGTGAATGGGCCTCGGAAGCGCATCGGAGTGTTTGCTGGTGGCGCGTGGCGCCGGACTGATCGGTCTCGGAGGTCGCCCAGAGGGTGCGATGCGGTTCAGGGTAGGGCGGGCTTCCAGCCTGGCCCGTGCTGACCGGAGTTTCCGCATCGGCGAACGTCCCGCCAGGCACGCGCCGTTTGGTTCCAAGTTGTGAGCGCCTTGGGCAGGCAGGATGCACTGCCCTGCCTTCCGGCCGCCGCGCGCCAGTTAGCCGATTTACGGCTGCACGAGCACGCGGTAGTAGCGGTTCGGGATCTGCGGCGCCTGGGTGTCGAGCAAGTCGACGCAGCCGCTGACGACCACGTTGGTGCTGATGGAGTCCCAGTTCACCAGGTTGGTCGAAGCCTGGATGACCAGCGTCTGGCCGGGCAGCCCGCAGGTGGTGAATCCAAACTGGCCATTCGGCAGCTTCACCGCCGTGCCCGCGCTGAAGCTCGGCTGCGGAACCACCGTCGTCGGGAGCGTGCCGTAGAGCCGGTAGAGCCCCAGGGCACCGATGACGTAGATCTTGTCGGAGTCGATCGCGATGCCTTCGATCTGGCTGTTGTTGAAGATCGAATCACCGACAAAGGAAGCGTCCGTTCCGCCGACCGAATTGAGCCTGCGGGTCGGCTGATTGTCTCCGGCGACGAGCACCTTGCCGTCGGCCTGCACCGCCACGGCGTTGAGCGCGCCCGTGTAGATGTTGGTCACGGGGAAAGTGAGGTCGCGCGTTCCATCCGTGTTCAGCCGGATCAGCCCGTAGCCGTTGGTCGCGACGTGCATCTGGAACTGGCCGGCGAGGAGAACCTTCCCATCCGTCTGCACGGCGAGGGCCCGGCCAGTCGGGAAGCCGTTCGCGCCCCAGAAGGACGAATTGTCCTTGGGTAGGTTGCTGTTGTAGTTCGTGTCCATTGAACCGTTCGCGTTCAGGCCGACGACGCAGAGGAGATTCTGGCCACCGACGGTCCTGTATTCGTGGGCGAGGACGATTCCTCCACCGGGTCGAAGCGCGACGGCGCGGACTCCGGCCAAGGCTCCGGGGCTGGTGGACTGGGTGAAGGTCGGACCTTGGAACGAGCCGTCCAAGGAACCGTCTTCATTCAGTCGGACGATGTTCGTCCGAGCAACGCCGTTGAAGGTGTTGAAGAGACCGCCGACAAGATACTTGCCGTCGGTTTGGCGCACGATGGTGCGGACCAGCGGACTGAAGGTGTTGTCGAGGCTGGCCGTCTGGCTGGTCGCCGGTCCCGTTCCGGCGTTGAAGTTCGTGTCGATCGTGGCGTCGGCGTTGAAGCGCACCATGCGGTTCAACGCCGGGCCGGTGGAGCCGTTCGTGTTGAAGCGCGTGAAGTGTCCGCCGACCACAATCCTGCCATCCGGATCGCGTGACACGGCGGTGGCGGGTCCACCGCCGCCGATATTGGCCGGGTAGAAGAAGGAAACCTGTCCGGGACTGTAGAAACCGTTGGTCACGACCACGCCGTTGGTGGTGTAGCGGATCAGTTGGTTGCCGGCGGAGAGCACGGTGCGGCCGGGTTCCACTACGACTCCCAGTCCCGCCTGACCCACCACGAACGTCGTGTCGACGGAGCCGAACGGCTTCACCGTCACCGACACGGGCGGCGTGCTGGTGAGGCAGCCGAACGAGTTGCAGACGACGACATCGTAGCGGTTCGTCCCGCTGTTGGTTGTCGGATAGTTGACCAACAGGGACTGGCTGGTGGCACCGGGAAGGTTGGTGCCGTTCATCCGCCATTGGTAGCTGAAGGCCGAGGTGCCGGTCGCATTGATCGAGAAGGTCGTCGCGCCGCCGAGAAGGACGGTCGAACTGAAGTTCGTCAGCGGATAAAGGCCGAGCTTGGCCTGGGCCGTGAAGACGGTGCTCGTGGTCTGCTGGAGCACGTTCGAGGCGACGCAATAATACTCGGTCACGTTGGTGATCGTGGTCGGCCAGACCGCGAAGGTGTTGGCAAAAGTGCTCTGAGTGACGCTGTTGGTGATGCGGACCGTCGTGCCGTTGCTGCGCATATACCAGCGATAGACCGGCGCGGGCCACGCGCGGGCGAGAGCGGAGTTCGTAATGCCCTGCGGAGGCTGGAAGACGTAGTTCGTAGGCTGTTCGACGAACTGCGGCGCCACGGCCACGTAGTTCGATTCCATCCGCAGCAGGAGCAGATTGTAGCCGAAGCCGTTGGTGAAGGCCTTGGAGATGTTCGTCCAGCCGATGAACCCCGTCGCCGTCGCGTCGCCGGTGATGCTGGCGACCACCGAGATGCGGCCGGTGCCGTCCAGGCTGATCGCAGGCAGGCCGCGCAGGTCGTTGGCGACATCGTCGACGAAACCGATCGCGCCGCTGGCGGTGAAGTTGGTCCACACGGGAGCGCCGTCGGGCGTCAGCTTGTAGATCGTCAGGCCACCCGCTCCGAGCGCGAACTGGTTGGTCCAGATGGCGGCGGTGCTGCGGACGTAGAGGTTGTTCCCCGCGTCCCGAATCACCGTCAGGTCCATGCTGTTCGCGGAGCCATTCACGTTCAACGGCAGCCTTCGCATCCAGCGGACGGCGCCGTTGGTCTCGAACTGGGCGATGCCGCTGGCCGTCACCCCGCTGAACGTCGGAGACTGGACGTCATTCGTGAAGGCGTTCGTGCCGAGGCGGAAGGTCAACGTAGGCGTCTGGAAAACCACGGTCGCGCGGTTTGAGGAATCCACCGTCACGCCCCACGCGCGGCCCGCGTTGTTGTTGGTCGGCTCGGAGAGGTTCGAGCTCCAGACGGGAACTCCGTTGGCGTCGAACTTCGTGAGGAACGGAGCGTAGCCGGAGTTGGTAAAGTTTGACGCGCCGAGCGTGGTGAATTTGTTGAAGGCGCCGGCCGCGTAGATGTTGCCGAGCGAATCCAGCGCGACGCTGGAGGCGAACTCGACGTTGGTGCTGCCGTGGTTCGTGGCCCAGAGGAGGTTTCCAACGGAGCTGAACTTCGCGAGGAACAGGTCCTCCGTCTTGGTGCCGGTCTGGAGTTTGTTCACCAGCACGACGCCGTTGGTGTAGGTGATCTTGGAGAACTGGCTGGGGTGGAGCACGCCGCCGAACATCGGATTGCCGGTGAAGCGACCCGCGACAACGAGGTTGCCGCCGGCATCCACGGCCAGGCTGTTCGGCCAGACGCTGGCGTTCGTGATCCCGGAGAACTGGGTCTCCTGCCAGGTCCCGGCGCGTTGGACCCAGAGGGCGTTGCCATTGCCGTCGAACCGCGTGACGAAGAGAGTGGCGTCGTTCTGCGAGCCGTAAACCGTGTTGGTGACGAGAGTGTTCGTTGACATGACGAGCGCCGCGCCGGTCGTGTATCCCGCGAAATAGACGCCGCCCGCCCCGTCGAGGGCGAGGGCCCGGCCATACTCGCGATGGGTGGAGCCGAAGGCCCGGGACCAAATCACGTTTCCGTTGGGATCATACTTCGCCAGATAGGCGTCGTCCCAGCCATAGCCGCCGACACAGGTGTAGGAATTCGTGCCGAACCAGGTGGTCCCGAGAAAGCGGCCCGCCACGTAGGTATTGCCCGCGGCGTCGCTCACGCAGGCGAAGCCATCGACGATGGTCTCGCCGCCGTTGATTCCATTGACGGTCCGATTGGCCGGATGCGTCGCAAAAAGGATCTCCGGAGCCTGGGCCCGCAGATCCGGAGCGGCTTGGAAGACTGCTGAAACAGCCAGGAGAAGGGATACTGAGGCTGCCCGGAATCCGGCAACGGAACGACGAAGGATGTTCATGGGTGGGTTGTTATCCGGAAGCAAGGACACGACGCGTCGCGAGCCCGCCGGTGTAGCCCGGGGATGGTTTCTCAAAACATGCGCGCCTTTACAAACCCAAACCCTTGCCACTCCGGGAACTAAAGCATCCCTTCCCGACTCTGGACCTCCTCACTCCGTCCGCTAGACTCTTCCGACAATGAAGACGACAGCGGAACAGCCGCCCAAAAAGAGCGGCAAGAAGTGGATCAAGATCGGCGGCATCACGGCGGGGGTGTTGTGCGTCCTGCTTGTTCTCGCCTACTTCATCGGAACCAGCAGCGGCTTCATAACGGGCGTCATCCTGCCCAAGGTCGGGACGGCCATCGGCGGCAAGGTCACCGCGGACCAGGTCGCGCTCAGCCCCTTCTCCAGCCTCAACCTCGCCGGCCTGAAAGTTGAGACTACCGGCACGGAGCCACTCATCACCGTGAAGGAAGTCCGGGTGCGCTACAGCCTCATGTCGATCATCGGCGGCAAGATCGCCGTCGACGAAGTGACCGTCGATTCGCCCGTCATCAAGGTCGTCTTCAACGCCGACGGCACCAGCAACCTGCCCAAGCCGCCCGCCTCCGAACCCTCCAAACCTTCCTCCGGCAGTTCCACGCCTCCCGATCTCGCCATCAAAAACATCTCCCTCAAGAACGCCACGGTCGTCGTCACGATAAAGGCCAAGGACGGTTCGCAGGCCGTGCATGAAATCTCCGGGCTCAACCTCACCCTCGACCAGCTCGTCAACGGCGCCCGGTCCGCGCTCAAGCTCGGCGCCTCGCTCAAGTCCGCGCAGACTGGCGGCACCAACGCGTTCGCCGCGGCCGGCGCGATCAACGGCGACATCCAATTCGAACTGACCCAGGCGTTGCTTCCCAAGGAGGCCAAGGGCGGCGTCAAGGCCAGCCTCGCCGACGCGACCGGCTCGCTCGCCCCGTTGAAGGGATTCCAGATCGCCATCGACACCGAACTCTCGCCCACCGAACTCAAGAACGTCGGCCTCTCGGTCACGCGCTCCGGCGCGGATCTCGCCCGCGTGAAGCTCTCCGGACCCTTCGATGCGGCCAAGTCCGAAGGCAAACTCCGGCTCGAACTCAGCGGCATCGACAAGAACCTCCTCGGCATCGTCGGGCCGATCGTCGGACTCGACTTCGCCGACACGTCGCTCTCCGGCACCGCCGACATCGCCATGGCCGACGGCGGCAAACAGATCGCCCTCACCGGCGCTTTCAACGGAAAGTCCATCAGCGTGAAACCCGCAGGCGGCGTTCCGACGCCCGTCCTCGACGGTGCCGTCGTCTTTTCGCTCCAGCTCAAGGACAACGTGGCGACGATCGAAAAATTCACCGTCGAACCCACGCTCGGCGGAAAGTCCGGCGGCACCGTCTCCGCCAGCGGCTCCGTCAACCTCAACGACACCACCGGCTCGGTCACCGTCCAGTTCGCCAACCTGAACCAGGACCTCGTCAATCCCTTCACCGGCGGAAAACTGGGCGGACGCGACCTCATCACCCTAAGCCTCGACGGCAACGTCAAGGTCCAGCTCGGCTCTGCCGGCAGCATCGCCGCCCAGTCGCAGATCGACCTCTCCAACCTCGTGACCAAGGCGCCCGAAGCCGCCAAGCCCGACGCGCCGCTGAAGCTCTCGCTCAATGCCGACGTCGCGAAAACCGGCAGCGTGATCGACCTCAAGGGTGTCCGTGTCCAACTGCCTCCCACCGCCCGCGCCAAGAACGAACTTCGCGTCACCGGCAAGGTCGACCTCACGAAGCCCGAGGCCATCTCCGGCAACGTCGCCATCGCCTCCGAAGCGCTCGACCTGACTGACCTCTACGCGATCGCCACCGGAGGACCCACGCCGGCGGAGGCACCGCCGGCCCCCGCTTCGACCAACGCAGGCGCGGCGATCAAGCTGCCCGTGGGCAAGATCGACCTCGCCGTCGCCATCGGCCACGTGTTCCTCCGCGAACTGGACGTCGCCGGCCTCAAGCTCAACACCCAGATCGTCGGCAGCCGAGTCACGGTGAAGCCGCTGGAACTCTCGCTCAACGGCGCGCCCGTCAGCGCCTCGGCCGACCTCGATCTCGGAGTGCCCGGCTACACCTACGACGTCGCCTTCAAGGCGGACAAGGTGCCGACGGGTCCGGCGATCAACTCCTTCGCGCCGGAGCGCAAGGGCCAGTTCGATGGAAACATCCTCGCCTCCGCCAACATCAAGGGCGCCGGTGTTTCTACCTTGGACCTCAAGAAGAACCTCTCGGGACAACTCGGCTTCAGCCTGACGAACGTCAACATCCAGGTCGTCTCCGACAAATGGAAACCGATCCTGACCGTCATCGGACTGGCCCTGCGCATCTCGGACATCGCGCAGTCGCCGCTGAACGCGATCTATTCCCAGGTGGCGCTGGGCAACGGCCGGATCGACCTCAAGTCCACCGTCGTCGAGAGCGAGGCCTTCCGCGCCAACGTCACCGGCGTGATCAACATGGACGATGTGCTGACCAACTCGATCCTCACCGGCCTGAGCCCGAAGATGGAACTCCGCCGTTCGCTCGCGAAGAAATCCAACCTGCTTCCCGACAACACGCCGGAGGACGTGAAATATGTGGCCCTGCCCGACTTCATCAAAATGAAGGGGACCATCGGCAAACCCGACGTCTCCCTCGACGCGGCGACGGTCACGATGATGGTCCTCAAGTCCACCCCGCTCGGTTCCGCCGCGAACCTCGGCGGCGACATCCTGAAAGGCGGAGCCGGAGCCGTCGGAAACGTCGTCAGCGGCCTTGGGGGACTTTTCGGGGGCAACAAGACCAACACCCCGCCCGCCGCCACATCCACGAACGCGCCCGGCAAGACCGTTCCCGCGACCAACCCACCTCCGGCGAACCCGCTGGATGGCCTCCTCAATCCCTTCCGCAAAAAGTAATCTCCACGCGATGCAAGCCGTCCTCGACTACCTCGACGCGAACTACGACCGGTTCCTGAAGGAACTCTGCGACTACCTCCGCTTCCCCAGCGTTTCCGCCCAACCGGAGCACGCGAAGGACATGGCGGCCTGCGGCGAATGGCTGCTGAACCATTGCCGCGCCATCGGCCTAGAAGCGGAACTGCATGCGACGAAGGGCAACCCGATCCTCGTGGCCCGCACGCCGCGCAAAGCCGGCGCGAAGAAGCCGCACTACATGGTCTACGGCCACTACGACGTGCAGCCGGCGGAACCCTTCGACCTGTGGAAGACCCCGCCCTTCGAGCCGCGCATCGAGGGCTGCAACCTCTTCGCCCGTGGTGCCTGCGACAACAAGGGCCAGAACTTCGCCCACCTCAAGGCCGTCGAAGCCTACCTGAAGACCGGCACGGAACTGCCGTGCGACATCACCTTCGTCCTCGAGGGCGAGGAGGAGGTCGGCAGCAAAAACCTGATGCCCTTCATCAAGGCGCAGAAAGCCGCGTTGAAGTGCGACAACGTGGTCATCTCCGACAACGGCATTCCCCAGAAGAATCTCCCCGCCCTGACCTACGCGCTGCGCGGCATCCTGGCCATCGAAGTGAAGCTGACCGGGCCCAACCGCGATCTGCACTCCGGCCTCTTTGGCGGCACGGTCGACAATCCCGCGATGGTCCTCAGCCAAATGCTCGCGTCGCTCCGCGACAAGAACGGCCGCGTCAACATCCCCGGCTACTACAAGGACGTGAAGCCGCTCTCGAAGTTCGAGCGCGAGTCCTTCAAGCGCCTGCCGCAGGACGACTCGAAGTATGCGAAGTTCCTCGGGGTGAAGGCGCTCTTCGGCGAGAAGGGTTTCACGACCATCGAACGCAAGAGCGCCCGGCCCACGGTCGAGATCAACGGCCTGACAAGCGGCTACCAGGGCAAGGGCAGCAAGACGATCGTGCCTTCATGGGCGAGCGCGAAGCTCACCTTCCGCCTTGTGCCTGGCCAGACGCCGAAGAAGGCGCAGAAGATGATCACAGCGCACCTGAAGAAGATCTGTCCGCCCACGGTGAAGATCGAGTTCGGCGACAACCACGGCGGCGAACCCTACCTCGTCTCGCCCACGAGCCCCGCGGCCATGGCGGCGCTCAGGACGCTCAAGCTCGCCTTCGGCAAGGAACCCGTGGTGATGCGCGAGGGCGGCTCGATCCCGATCGTCGTCGATTTCAAGAAGGTCCTCGGCGCGGACACTCTGCTGCTGGGGCTCTCATTGCCGGACGACAATCCGCATTCGCCCAACGAAAAGTTCGACCTCGATCTGTTCAAGGCCGGCATGCGCATGGGCGCCTATCTCTGGCAGGAACTGCCGAAGGCGGCGGCGAAATGACGAAGGCCGAAGGCCACGGGATGAACCGACTAGTCCTTTGTCAGCACTCACGAACAACGAACATTGATCCAGAGTTTTTCCCTTCGATGCCAGCGGTCTCCC
>JAYUUX010000552.1:0-3064 GCA_043754645.1 Verrucomicrobiales bacterium
AAGGACGGGTTGCCATGGCAGATGAAGAACTGGCTGCCGGCGGAATCCGGGTCCTGGGAGCGGGCCATGGAGAGCACGCCGCGGGTGTGGGCCTTCTTGTTGAACTCGGCCTTGACCTTGTAGCCCGGTCCGCCGGTGCCCCAGGCGCGTTCGTTCTTCGCGTCCTTGGTCAGCGGATCGCCGCCTTGGAGCATGAAGCCCTTGATGACGCGGTGGAAGCAGGTGCCGTCGTAGAACCCTTCTTTGGCCAGCTTCTTGAAATTGTCTACATGGCCGGGCGCTACGTCGGGCCAGAATTCCAGGACCATTACGCCCTCGGTGGTGGTGAGGACGGCGACTTCGTTGGGGGTGCTCATCGATTGGGATGCTTTCGGAAACTTATGGGAGGATGGTGGCGGATTTTATGTAGTCGAGTCTGGGGAAATCCTTCTTCAGGTAGGCGTTGCCCTCGGCTTGGATGCGGCCTTGATCGGGCCCGCGTCCTCGGGGAGCTCCCTCGCCATACTCGCTGTTGAGCGTGTCCACCACGTCCATTCCCTGGGTTACCTTGCCAAACGACGGGAAGCCCATGCCGTCGAGCCGGTCGTTGTCCGCCAGGTTGATGAACAACTGCGTCGTCCGCGTGTTTGGGCCGGCCATGGCGAAGGTGATCGCGCCGCGTTTGTTCCCGCTCTTCACCGGATCGTCGGTCATTCGGGCCTCGCGCCACGCCGCCGCAACCTTGGGGTCGCCGTGGATGCCGAACTGGCCCATGAACCCAGAAATGACGCGGAAGAACGCGATGTCCGTGAAGTAGCCGGAGCGGACGAGATTGTAGAAGCGGTCGGCGCCGTTCGGGGCCTGGGAGCGCGTGACCTCGATGGTGAACTTGCCCTTGGTCGTCTCGAACTGGGCCTTGAAGGTCTCGGGCGCCTTCTCGGTCAGCTTGGACGGGTCGGCGAATCCAGCGGTCGGCGCGGCGGCGCCCTTGGTCTCTTCCTTCTTCGTTGCGGGTTCAGCGGCCATGAGCGGAAGGCCCAGGGCCAAAAGGCAGGTGATGAGTATCGATTTCATGTTGTGTCTGACGTTCCGTGCGCGGCGTCGGTTCAACGCTCGCGGAAAGTTATCCGGGCTTTCGCCAGGTCATAGGGCGACATCTCGAGCGTGACCTTGTCGCCGGGCCCGATGCGGATGAAGTGCTTGCGCATCTTCCCCGAAATGTGGGCGAGCACTTCGTGTCCGTTCGGCAGGGCGACGCGGAACATGGTTCCCGGCAGCACCTGGGTCACGGTTCCAGTGAGCTGAATGTGGTCTTCCTTCGGCACAACGACTTCGTGTGATTTGGATCTCCGCAGGTCATCGCCCGCAGGCGGGCGCTAAGCTGCCAACCGGCACTTCGAAATCAAGGGAAAGTTGGCCGTGGACCGGGCTTTCAAAGCAGTCCGCGTTCTTCCAGTTCGTCCTCGTTCAGGCCGAGGAAGTGTCCGAGTTCGTGCAGGTAGGTGACATGGACTTCGTCCTGGAAGATCTCCGGATCGCCCTCCGCGAACTCCCAGATCACGTCGAGGAAGAGCACGACCTGGGAGGGCAGGGGCGAGGAGCCCTGTTCGTGGATCGGTTCACCAAGGAAGAGCCCGAGCGTGTCCGTCTCGATCCCGTCGTCGACCATCTCCTGGGTGGGCCGGGCCTCGTAGGAGACCGGCAACTGGGTCGCATGGCCTCGCAGGTCTTCGGGCAGATCGGCGATGGTGCGGGTGACCTCGGTTTCGGCGAGCCGCAGGAGCGTCGTCCAATCCGGCGGCAGCGGATGGCTCATGGCTGCGGAGTCCGGCACTTGGTGAAGCGATCGAGGACGGCGGGGTTCTTCTCGAAGAAGGCGGCGAGCTCCGACAGGAAATGGACCGTCTCGGGGCTCAGATGGTGTTCGATGCCTTCGATGTCGCGGCGCTGGGTTTCTGGATCGAGGCCGAAGATGGAGAAGAAGCGGGTCAACGTCTCATGCCGTTGCTGGATCTGGGTGGCGACCTCCTTGCCCTTCTCCGTCAGGATCAGGCCGCGGTATTTCTCGTAGTTGAGGTAACCCAAACCGTCGAGCTTCTGGACCATGCTGGTGACCGAGGCCTGCTTCACGTTGAGCGATGAGGCGATGTCCACCACGCGGGCGTAACCCTTCTCCTCGATCAGCTCATGGATCCGTTCGAGATAGTCCTCCGCGCTGGTGCTTGGATGTGAGGGCCCGGGCATGTGCGCCCGAGTAAGCCCCACGCGCCGGGCCGAGGCAAGCCGTCGGCGGCGGCCGACGACGAATTGACGTGGAGCCTCCGGGCGGGTTTGAGTCGGGGCGTGAACCCAATGCGCAACACCATCCGATCGATCGCCGCCGCCCTCGTGGTCGCGGCCACCGCGTTCGCGAGCTCTTCCCGGGCCGCGGATTACAAACCCACCGTCGGCATCCAGACGTGGACGCTTCGCAACATGAGCTTCGAGCAGGTCGTCGAGTTCGCGAAGAAGCACCACATCACCAAGCTCCAGCTCATCGGGAACCACATGGACCCGAAGGCTTCCAAGGAAGTCACGGCCAAGAAGAAGGCAGTCCTCGATGCCGCCGGGCTGTCCGTCTACACGTTCGGCGTCACCGGCACGACGTTGGACAAGGAAGAAAACCGGAAGCTGTTCGAGTTCGCGAAATTCATGGGAATCAAGGTCATCGTCACCGAACCCGGCGACTACAAGGTCCTCGATAACCTCGAGGAGCTGGTGAAGGAGTATGACATCAAGATCGCCCTCCATAACCACGGCGTGTTTTCCCCCTACGGCAATCCCGCCGTCGTGAAGAACCTCATCAAACATCGCGATCCCCGCATGGGCGTCTGCCTCGACGTCGGCTGGGTCGCCAGCACCCGGCTCGATGTCGCCAAGGTCTTCCGCGACTACGAAGGCCGCGTCCATGACATCCATCTCAAGGACAAGAAGGTGAACAACACCGAGAAGGGCGACGTGGCCACCGACACAGAAATCGGCAAGGGCGACGTGAACTTCAAGGGACTCTTCGCCGAGCTGAAGAAGGTCAACTGGCCCGGTGTCA
>JAYUUX010000553.1:0-4608 GCA_043754645.1 Verrucomicrobiales bacterium
AGTGTAAGCGTCACGCGTGGAACGGATGCAGAAACACAAAGAAACACAAAGGGACAGGTCAATAGTCAGGAAGGAGTTGCCTGATTCGCCCGTTTCTCCAGCTTTCGCCCATGGCCAAGCCCGCCTCAAGGCTCCTTCCGATCATCCAGTGTCCTACTACCAATGCATTTCGCGCGTGGTGGACCGCCGGTTCGTCCTCGGCGACCAGGAGAAGGAGCAATTCGTAGCCTGGGTGCGGCACTACGAATCGTTCTGCGGGGTGCGGACCGTCACCTTCTGCGTCATGTCCAACCACTTCCACATCCTGCTGGAAGTCCCGCAGCGTCCCGCCGTCCTCCCGTCGGACGAGGAGTTGCTGAGTATGTTGGAACGCGGTTACAGCAAGGGTTTCGCCCAGACCATCCGTCAACAGTTGGAGATGTTTCCGGAAGACGAGCTGCAGATTCTTCGGGAGAGTTTCTTCGCCCGCATGTGGGACGTGAGCGCGTTCATGAAGCTGCTCAAGCAGCATTTCACGCAATGGTTCAACCGCCAACAGGGGCGCAAGGGCACGCTTTGGGAAGAACGCTTCAAGAGTGTCCTCGTGGACGGAGCCGGAGACACCCTCGCCACCATGTCCGCCTACATCGACTTGAACCCTGTTCGCGCCGGACTCGTCGCCGATCCCAAGGACTACCGCTGGTGCGGTTACGCCGAGGCCGTGGCGGGACGCCGCGCCGCCCGCCAGGGCCTCCGCACCGTCATCACCGCCGCACAGCGTTCCGAATCGACGTTGGAACAGACCTTGACCGCCTACCGGGTGTGGCTCTTCGGCCAAGGGGAACAGGAAGGCGTCAACCAACCCGGTGAACGCCGCTCCGTCCGGCTTGGGATCGATCCCGAACGGGTCAAGCAGGTAGCCGAAGGCAAAGGGCGACTGGCCATGTCTGAGTATCTCCGCTGCAAGGTGCGCTACTTCGCGGACGGGGCCGTGCTCGGAACCCGCGCCTACGTCGATGGAGTGTTCCAAGACAACCGCGAACGCTTCGGCGCGAAACGCACCACCGGCGCAAGACGGCTCAAGGGGCTCCGGTCGGACAGCCTCTTTAGCCTCCGCGATCTGCGGGTGATGCCCGTGGGGTGAAGAATCATTAAGAACAGTCCGGGGCATTCGCGTTGAGTTTCCGTTTCGCGCCGGTAGCGTTTTAACCTATGGCATCCCACTACGAACTCAAGAAGGCGGCCAACGGGCAGTTCCACTTCAACCTCAAGGCCGGAAACGGCGAGGTCATCCTGTCGAGCGAAACCTACACGACGAAACCCGCCGCCGAGGCGGGCATTTCCTCGGTGCAGACGAATTCGCCTGTCGATGATCGCTACATCCGCAAAAGCTCCGCGACCGGGCAACCGTTTTTCGTGCTGACGGCGGCCAATGGCCAGATCATCGGAAAGAGCGAAATGTATTCGTCCGAGTCGGCCCGAGACAATGGCATTGCTTCCGTGAAGAAGAACGGCGGCACCATCGACATCCGCGACCTGACCTGAGAGCTGATGGTCAAGGCTTCGCCGATCACTTGGCGACAATTGGAAACAGGATCGCGTCGCATCCCTTCGCCTCGTTTCCGAAATCCGCCGATTCGTCCAAGCGCGCGCCGCGCAGCAACCCGCTACCAGTCAAAGAGGGGCGAATAATTGCGAAATGACGAACAAAGTTGACTGCGGCCTGGAAGCTGTCAGTTTGCGGGTTAAATGCAGCCAGGGATTCGCGGGTCGAATGCAGCCACCCTTGGGCGGTGGAGTTCATAGCAGGTCGGGGTTTTGAGGCAAGGGTTGGGGCGGCGGGTTAGAACGAGCCGGGCCGGCGGCTTGCGAGCCTTTAGCTCGCCGGCCCTGCGGCCGGGGGTTCGCCGGACTTCCTGGCTTTCTTGTTCTCGGCGGGCGGCGGCAGGGAGTCTTTGACGCGGTAGCTGCGGCCGGTGATGGGGATGGCGATGGCGTGGTGGAGGAAGCGGTCGAGGATGGCTCCGGCGGTGGGCACGTCGGAGAGGAGTTTGCCCCAGTCTTCCAACGGCCGGTTGCTGGTCATGATGGTGGAGCGGTTTTCGTAGCGGCGCATGATGACTTCGAGCAGATATTCCCCGGATTGTTTGGGCAGTTGTTTGAGGCCCATGTCGTCGATGATGACCAGGTCGGGCTTCAGATAACGGCGGAGGGTCTTGTCCTGTTGTTTGAAGGCTTCGTCTTTGAGGAAGTCGCGGACGAGGTCGAAGATGGAGCGGTAGAGGACTTCCTTGCCCTGTTTGATGGCCTCGTAGCCGAGGGCCTGGGCGAGGTGGGTCTTGCCGACGCCGGGCGGGCCGAGGAAGAGGATGTCCTTGCCTTCGCGCAGGTAGCCTCCGGCGGCGAGATCGAAGATCTGGCGGCGGTTGATGGAGGGGTTGAACCGCCAGTCGAAGTCCTCGAGGGACCGGAGGGTGCGGAAGTCCGCGGCCTTGGTGCGGCGTTCCATCTGGCGCTGGTGGCGGACGTTGAGCTCGTCCTGGAGGATGAGTTCGAGGAACTCGGCGTGGCCGAGGCGGCCGGCGGCGGCTTCCTGGAGGCGCACGCCGAGGGTTTGGACGAGGCCGGAGAGGCGGAGCTGGCGGAGGGTGTTTTCGAGCAGGGTCATGGGGTTTGGGTCGGTTGGATCTCCTCGACGGAGGCGATGCGGTAGGCGGTGAGCGGGCGGATGAGGGGATGGGTTTCGAGGAAGTCGAGCTGGACGACGTTGGCGGGTTGGCCGAGCAGGCGCTTGAGGTCGCGCAGCCGCCACGCCCCGTGGTGGGTGGCGGTGCCGGCGGCCTTCTCCAGTTCGGCGACGGGATGTTTTCCGGCCAGTTGCAGGAGGCCGAGCATCACGCGCAGGCCCTGTGGGCCACGGGCTTGATGCATCGCTTCGGCCCAGGTGCCGGTGAGCGGGCCGAGCAGGCGGCACTGGTCGAGCAGGTGCTCCTCGCCGCGTTCGATGACGTGGCGCTTGCGGCTGTGGATGTGGACCGGGTCGGTCGCGAACCTGCCCGGCTCGGCCAGCGCGTGCAGCGCGATCTGCTCGCGGCGGCGGTTGTGGACGCGCAGCAGGCGCGTCTCCTGGCGCACCCAGACGAGGCTCCCGGCATACTCGGGCGGCACGGAGTAGTAGGCGCGTTTGAACTCCACGTGCCCGTCGCGGTGGACGGTGCGGCGCGCCTCCTCGAACACGGGGAACACCATCGCGGGCAGCGCCCGCAACGCGGGCTTCTCCGCCTCCAGGAAGAACTTCCCCACCTGCTGGCGTATGGTGCCGTGGATGCGGGTGTCGGCCACGGTCCGTTCCCATTCGGCGAGGAACAGGTTCTGTTCGGCCAGGCTCGTGAAGCTGCGGCCCTTGACCGCGTTGTTCTGGGCATACTTCACCCCGGCCTCGATCTTGCCCTTGTGGCGCGGCATCACGGGCTTGGTCGGCAAAATGGCGGTGCCGTAGTGCCGGGCGAACTCCTCCAGTTTCGGGTTGAGATCCGGGTCGAACCAGTCGGCCAGGATCACGCCCGCCTTGAGGTTGTCGATGACCACCGTCGCCGTCACGCCGCCGAAATGGCGGAAGGCGTTCTCCACGCACCGGACGAAGCTCTCCGCCGTCTGCCGCCACACCGCCTCGCAGTAGCCCTTGCGCGAATGGCTGAGGACGCAGCGGAACAGGTGCGGGCGGCGGCGCTTCCCGTCCTCGACGACCCACGCGCCCTGTCCGAAGTCGACCTGCATCTCCTGGCCCGGAGCGCACTCCATCCGCCGGAACGGCGGCTCCACCTCCGGCCCGAACCGGCGGCGGATGAACCGCCGCACCGAATGATAGCTGCCGGTGAACCCGTGGCCCGCCACCAGGTCCTGGAAGATCCGCTGCACCGAAAGCCCCGCCCGGAACCCCTGTCCGATCGCTTCAACCCACGGATCGCACAGGCTCGCCGGACCGCTTTCCGCCGCGTCGGACCCGGTGTGCGGGTGGGTGGCTGCTTTTGGCTCCGCGTCCTCGGCGGAGCCGGTGTTCACGCTGGCTGTATTTGCCCCGTCGCCGTCCGGCGACCCGGTGTGCGGGGTGGCTGCATTTGCCGTCAGATGCCGCCGCACCGTGGCCCGGTCCAGCCCCAGCTCGCGGGCGATCCGCCGTTTGGACCACCCACGCCCGTGCAGCGCGTCTATCGAGGTTCGTTCGTTCACTTTGAGTCGGTTCATCGCCCACATGCTGTTCCCTCTCGGGAACCCACGGGACGAATCCCTCACCTCAAAGGCGGCTGCTTTTCACCCGCAAATCCCTGGCTGCTTTTGCCCGCGCACTGACATGGAAGCCCGCCCTACCTTGAACTGCATCTTTCTGGCTTAGGCAGCGCGGACCTACTCACTCCTCCGGCTTCGGCGTGGCTGGTTTGGGCGGTTCAAACTCCTTCCTCAGTTCGGCGACTTCTGCGCTCCAACCCAACCGGATCTTCGGAGGGGCGCCCGCTGCGTCGGTAAGATTCTGAGCTGCGGCATTCCAAGCGGGCCAGAGCTTGAACGTGAGGCCGGTAGGATAGTTGGTGCCCTGCCACTCGGTCATCTGATTGACCTGGATCATGGCTT
>JAYUUX010000554.1:0-3014 GCA_043754645.1 Verrucomicrobiales bacterium
GTCGTCGCGGCGTTCGTTGAGGAGCCGTTGGGCGGACCGGCGTTGCCAGTTGTTCGGATGCTCCAGGAGTTTCACGAGCTCGCTGCTGGAGAGTTTGGCGAGGTCCATGTCCTTCGCCGGGCGCGACGGAACCGGTGAGCCCGGCTTGTCGCCGGTCCAGACGACGCGCCAGATGCGGCCGTGTTCGCGGTCGACGCCTTCCGGGTCGGCGTTGGCGTTCTGGTAGCAGGGATATTTGTCATACCAGTCCATCAGCCAGACGGCGCCGTCGGGTCCGGTCTGGATGCTGACGGGCATGAACCAGCCGTCCTTCGTCGTGAGGAAATCGCCGGAGTCGTTCCACTTGCTGGCGAGGAAGGACGATCCCTTCGTCGTGAGGCGATCGATGTTGATCGCGTTCTGGTGGATGTTTCCGTGGAGCGCGGCGCCGTTCCATTCACCCGGCCATTGATTGCCCTGATAGATGTCGATGCCGGCGTAGGCGGCCATGTGGTGCTTGTGGTCGACGATGCTCTTCAAGTCGCCGTAGCCGTAGAGATAGGGTGCCTGTCCGCCCTGGCGCGTGTAGATGCCGCCGGGCGCAAGATGGAAGAGATGGTCGATGACGCACGCGCTGACGAAGGCGTTGCCCTTGGCGTCGAAGTCCACGCCCCAAGGATTGCTCGTGCCTTCGGCGAAGACCTCGAAGTGCTTCTTGCGCGTGTCGAACCGGGCGACACCGGCGGTGAGCACGACCGGTTCAGCGTTCGGGCTGTTCGGGTCGGTCGCCTTGGTCCGTGTGAAGACGCCGTGGGTCATGTAAAGCTGGCCATCCGGACCCCAGGTGAAGCCGTTGAGCAGCTCGTGCCGGTCCTCCAATCCGAAGCCCGTGAGCACCGCGGTCTTCTTGTCCGCCTTTCCGTCGCCGTCGGTGTCCTGCATGAACCACAGGTTCGGCGCTTCGCCCACGTAGACGCCGCCATTGCCGAGCAACAGGCCGGTGGCGAGCGTCATGCCGTCGGCGAAGACCGTGGCCTTGTCGGCCACGCCGTCGCCATCGACGTCCTCGAGGATCTTGATGCGGTCACGGCCCTTTTCGCCGGGCATCGTGCCCTTGGGATACTCGTAGAGTTCCACCACCCAGAGCCGTCCGCGGTCGTCCCAGGTCATGGCCACGGGATTCACCACCATCGGCTCCGAGGCGAAGAGACGGACCTCGAAGCCCTTCGGCACGACGAACATTTTCTGCGCATCGGCCGGTTTCATCGCGGGGTTCGACGCGGCGGCATGCTGTCCCGCGAGCTGCTTGCCCGGGGGCTTGTTCGTGTAGATCGGGAAGTCGAACTGCGCAGGGGCCGCGTGGGAGCTGACGAACGCGGCGACCGTGGCGGCCGAGGTGAGGAGCAGGCGCTTCATAAAGAGGTCCAACGGAAATAGCCTACCGATGGGAACGTGGGAAGAATTGTTCGGGAGGAGTTGGATCAATCCCTTCCCTCGACACCCGGCCTTCGTTCCGCCTACCACTTTGCCCCGTGAAAGCTGTCATTCTCGCCGCCGGCAAGGGCACGCGCATGCGCGAGCTCACCGCCGAACTGCCCAAGCCCATGCTCTGCGTGCAGGGCCGCCCGATCCTGGAGCACATCATCACGGGCCTGCGGGACGCGGCGGGCATGCGCGAGTTCTTCATCGTGACGGGTTACCGGGCCGATGTCGTCGAAGCTCATTTCGGCGACGGCGGCAGACTCGGTGTGCGCATCGAATACGGTCGGCAGGTCGTGCAGGACGGCACCGGCAAGGCGCCCGAACTGGCCAAGGCCTTCGTCGGCGCGGATGCCTTTCTGCTGACCTACGGCGACATCCTCGTGAAGCCCGAGACCTATCGGCAGATGGTCGATCGCTTCGGCAATGGCGCATTCGACGGCGTGGTTACGGTCACGGGCAGCGAAGACGTGACCAAGGGCGGCCTGTTCTTCTTCGATGATGCGGCCTTCTGCCTGAACCATCTCGTCGAGAAACCCAGCCAGGCCCAGCTCGACCAACTCCGGGAGGATGGCCGCCTGAAGCCGGGCGCGACGGCGTGGTATAACGCGGGCATCTACCTCTTCAAGGCGTCGGTCTTCGACTACACGGCGCGCCTCCAGAAATCCCCGCGCGGCGAATACGAGCTGACGGATGCGTTGACCGACATGATCCACCACGGCCAGCGGTTGGCCGGTCTCGAGATTGCGGGTCGGTGGGTCGACGTGCGTGATCCCGAAGTGCTGGCCAAGGTCGAGTCTGGGGAGATTTGAACCCGAACCAAGGAGAAGGAGCGCGGAGCATTGCTCCGCTCGAACAGCCATCGAGATTGAGCCAGTTCCAAGAAACAGGCGCGTGGCATTCGGTATCAAGCGTCCACAATGTCCGTGCGTTCAGGCGGAGCGAGACTCCGCGCTCCGGTCCAGTCTATCCGCGTCATTGCTCAAAAATTGATGTTACCTCGCAGACAGGAAAGCGCCTCGGCCAGTGAATTTATATTGCAAGCGTGGCGGTGACGGCCTAACGAAATAAATCCTCCAGTGCCCCCGTTGAAACCGCGATGCACGCCAACCCCTTCACACCCGGCAACCCCATGAAACCATCCTCCCTCCCTCGCCAACTTCGGTCGTTTTTTATGCCGGTCACGGTCGGCCTGGGTCTGGTCCTGGGCGCGCAGGCCGCGCTCTTTCCCATCGCGACCAACAACATTCGGAATCCGTTCCCGCGGGCTGCTTTCGACGGCACCAACTATCTGGTCGCCCTCCAGACCGTTCGTTTGGATGGCACGACCGAGCCGCGGGCCCAGCTCGTCTCGTCGTCCGGAGCCCTGGTCGGCCCGCAGATCGCTACGGGCCGGACGGGCGATCCGCCCATGGTGCGCTACGCGGGTCCCAACTACCTGCTGGCCTGGGCGGACTACAGCGCCAGCGCCAATGGCAACATTCCGGTCTTCGGCCAGTTGATCGGGACCACAGGGGCGGCCATCGGCGGCCCTTTCCAAATCAGCCAATCGACGA
>JAYUUX010000555.1:0-1695 GCA_043754645.1 Verrucomicrobiales bacterium
GGCTACGGCCGCGACTACATCGTGCACTACGGCCCGGATGGAAAGCTGAGGAAGATCTTCGGAGGAGCGGAAGGCGGGATCGTGCACTGGGGACCGCACGGCGGCATGATCGACCGCCTCGCCGCCGGCGAGGACACGCTGCTCATCGCCATGAGCGACCAGCAGCATCTGCTGCGTTTGTCGACCGATGGAAAGAAGCTCGGACAAGTCGATCTCCCCGGCGGAAACCCACGCCAGATCCGCCGGATCAAGGACCACTACTTCGTCGCGCACCTCGGCGACAACTGGCCCAAGGACCGCAACTGCCGCGGCTTCGTCTCCGTGCTCGACCGCTCGCTGCGCGTCGTCTCCAACGTCGCCGGCACCCCGCCGTCCTACGACGACCACGGCAAGCTCAGGCCCATGGCCCATCAGGAAGAAGTCTTCCGGCATCCGCACGATGTGGCGGTCGATTCCGACGGCAGCCTCTACGTGGCGCAGTTCGCCTCCGGCAAAACCCATCCCGTGAAACTGGAGCGCTTCTGAAGCCTGCGGGCAGCGCGCGCTTGACCGGACATTCGGTTGAGGAAGGATCCGCGCACGTTCCTCGAACCTCATCCCATCATGAAGACATTGCCCCATTCCCTCGCCGGCCTCGCGCTCGTGTCGCTGGCCGCCATCTCCTTCGCCGCCGCGCCCGCCGCCAAGCAGCCGGAGCCCACGGTCATCACGCCCGGCACCGCAGGTTCGCCGCCGTCGGATGCGATCGTGCTCTTCGACGGCAAGAACCTCTCCGCCTGGAAGAGCGAGGACGGCAGCGAGCCGAAGTGGAAGGTCGAGAACGGCTACGCCGAAGTCGCCGTGAAGGGCATCCTGACCAAGCAGGAGTTCGGCGCGATCCAGCTCCACATCGAATGGGCGACGCCCGCCGAGGTGAATGGCGAGGGCCAGGGCCGCGGCAACAGCGGTGTCTCTTTCCAGGGCCGCTACGAGATCCAGGTGCTCGATTCCTACAACAACAAGACCTACCCGAACGGCCAGGCCTCCGCGTTCTACCTCAACAGCGCGCCGCTCGTGAACGCCAGCCGCAAGCCGGGCGAATGGCAGACCTACGACATTGTCTTCCATCCGCCCAAACCCGACGCGGAAGGCAAGACCGCTCCCGGTTCGTTCACCGTCTTCCACAACGGCGTGCTCACCCAGGACCACGTTCCCGTGAAGGGCGACGCCACCACGTCCGCCAAGTTCTCCGGCGCCACGCCCACCGGGCCGTTGATGCTCCAGAACCACGGCAACCCGGTCCGCTACCGCAACATCTGGGTCCGCAAACTCGACTGATCCGGAGAATGCAGTTGGACCTCCAGTTTTCAGCCGACCGAAAAGCCGCGCCTGCGGGCGAGATGCTGATTGCCGGGGCGCGGGCCGTGCCCGTGACGTTCATCCGCAGTCTGAAGGCAAGGCGCTATATCCTCCGCCTTCGCCAGGACGGCACCGCCCGTGTGACCGTGCCGCGTGGAGGGTCGTTCTCCGAAGCCCGCCGCTTTGCCCAACGCCAGACGGCGTGGCTCGAACGCCAAGCCGTCCGTCTGGCCGCGCGGCCCGTGCATCCGACGGACTGGCGAGTCGGGGGCTCGATCTTCTTCCGGGGCGGACAGGTGTTGCTTGAAGCGGATGCCTCCGGACGGGCGGTCCGTTTCGCCGGCGAAGCCGTTCGCG
>JAYUUX010000556.1:0-10453 GCA_043754645.1 Verrucomicrobiales bacterium
GCCGAACGCAATAACACCCCGGTCTATCTCCGGGACATCGCCAGCGTGGAGATCGGCGGCGACTTCCGGCGCGGCGCCCTCGATGTGGACGGCCATGAAGCCGTGGGCGGCATCGTGGTCATGCGCACGGGCGAGAACGCCCAGCAGGTGATCGAAGCGGTGAAGGAAAAGATCCGCCAGATCAGCCCCAGCCTGCCGCCGGGCGTGACGCTGAAGCCGTTCTACGACCGGTCGGATCTCATCGAGCGGACCATCGACACGCTGAGGCACGCGCTCATCGAGGAGATCATCCTCGTGACGCTGGCGCACATCATCTTCCTCTTCCACTTCCGCAGCATCCTCATCGTCACCATCCCGCTGCCGGTCTCGATCCTCGTCTCGTTCATCCTGATGAACCAGTTCGGCATCTCGTCGAACATCATGTCGCTCTCCGGCATCGCCATCGCCATCGGCGTGCTGGTGGATGCAGGCATCGTGATGACCGAAAACGTCATCCGGCACTGCGAACGGGCGGAAGAGGAGAAGGCGAGCAGGTGGGAGAGGGAGAAAGTGAGCGTGGGAGAAAGTGGGCAGGGGAGCGGGTTAGAAGGCTCACCTGCTCGGCTGACCGCCGCCGAGACCTGGCAGATCACTCTCGAAGCCGCCCAGCAGGTCGGGCGGCCGATCTTCTTCGCCATGGCCATCGTCATCCTGGCGTTCGTGCCCGTGTTCGTCTTGGGCGGACAGGAGGGAAAACTGTTTCACCCGCTGGCTTGGACCAAAACCTTCGCGCTCGTCGGTGCCACCGTGCTGGCCGTGACCATCGTGCCGGTGCTGTGCTCGCTCCTCGTCCGTGGCCCGTTCCATCGGGAGGACAGGAACTGGATCATCCGCTTCCTGCTGAAGGTCTACGAACCCGTCCTCGACTGGGCGCTTCATCGTCGTAAGACGGTCTTGGCCTTGGCTGCTGTCATCCTCGTCTTCTCGCAGGCGATGGCCTGGGGCCTTCCGAAGAGTTGGTTTTCGGCCTTGGGCCTTAGTCCTTCGTCCTTGCCCGCGCGTCTCTTCGCAGGTTTCGGTCGCGAGTTCATGCCCACGTTGAACGAAGGTTCCCTGCTCTTCATGCCCGTGCTGTTGCCGAGCACTTCGCTCACGGAAGTGAAGCGCATCATGGCGTGGCAGGACCGCGTCATCCGTGACACGCCGGAGGTCGACTCCGTCGGCGGCAAGCTCGGCCGGGCCGAAACCGCGACCGATCCCGCGCCGGTCGAGATGATCGAGACGACCATTCTCCTGAAGCCCGAATACATTGCCGACGGTTGGCGCGTGAAACGCAACCCCGCATGGCGCGACGGCATGACGCCCGCCAAGCTCAAGGCCGAGCTGGCCCAGAAGCTCACCGCCGTGCCCGGCTACGTCCCCGGATTCCTCCAGCCGATCGAGAACCGCATTCTCATGATCAGCACCGGCATCCGAGCGCAGGTCGGCGTGAAGATCCTTGGCGACAATCTCGACGCGCTCCAGGCGAAGGCCTTCGAGGTGGAGAAGGTCGTCCGCGAAGTCAGCGGCGCCGTCGGCGTCGCGCCGTCCCGCGTGCAGGGCAAACCCTACGTCGAAATCCATCTCAAGCGCGAAGCCATGGCGCGCTTCGGACTCAGCGCGCAGGCCGTGCTCGACGTCGTGGAAACCGGTCTCGGCGGCAAGAACGTCTCCACCACGATCCAAGGACGCGAGCGTTACCCGATCCAGGTCCGGCTCCAACGCGATGAACGCAGCGACATCGAACGCCTCGGCGACGTGCTCGTCACCGCGCCCAATGGACAGGTGATCCCGCTCGGCCAGATCGCCGAAGTCCGCCGCGTGCTCGGACCCAGCGAGATCGCCAGCGAGAACGGCCGGCTCCGTGTCTTCGTCCAGGCCAATGTCCAGGACCGCGACCTCGGCGGCTTCGTCGACGAGATCAAGGCCCGCATCGAGAAGGAGATCATCCCCTCTTTGCCGGCCGGGATGACCATCGAATACAGCGGCCAGTATGAGAACCAGCTCCACGCCGAGCGCACCCTGCTGCTCATCATCCCAGTCGTCCTGCTCATCATCTTCCTCCTGCTCTTCATCACCTACGGCTCCTTCAGCGAAGCCGCCCACGTCTTGCTGGCCGTGCCCTTCGCCCTGAGCGGCGGCGTCTTTCTCCAGTGGTGGCTGGGCTACCACTTCAGCGTGGCCGTGTGGGTCGGCTACATCGCGCTCTTCGGCATCGCCATCCAGACCGGCATCGTGATGGTCGTGTTCCTCGAAGAGATGCTGGCCAAGAAGAAGGCCGAACGCGGCGACGCCTTCAACGCCGCCGACCTGATCGAAGCCGTGAAGGACGGAGCCAAACTACGCCTGCGTCCCAAGGTCATGACCGTGGCCACCACCATCGCGAGCCTGTTACCCATCATGTGGAGCCACCGCGCCGGCGCCGAAGTCATGCAACCGCTGGCCGCGCCCGTCATCGGTGGCAGCCTCAGCAGCCTCGTCCACATCCTCATCGTCACGCCGGTGATCTTCGCGTGGCTGCGGGAACGGGAGTTGAAGAAGAAGACCACACCAGTGCCGCTGACTT
The DNA here is from genome assembly GCA_043754645.1 of Verrucomicrobiales bacterium. Lineage (GTDB taxonomy): Bacteria > Verrucomicrobiota > Verrucomicrobiia > Limisphaerales > CANJSG01 > CANJSG01. The sequence continues at coordinate 2,585 of JAYUUX010000556.1, forward strand.
AACCCTCCGCATCGCCATCTCGGCGTTACGCAGGATCAATACGAGCCGCTGAGGCCGATGCGGACGTAGGGCGCACCGTCGCCGTTGAACTGGAGGTTGCGGTCGTCGTAGACAAACCGGCGGTCGATGACCCAGCCGCCCTCGACCTCAAGCCGGAGCGCCTTCGAGAAGTCGTAGCGCACTCCGCCTCCGGCGCGGATTTCGCGGTAGGTGAGCCGTTCGCCGTTGAGCGAAGGGTCGCCCACGCGCGTGCCGAAGTTGTCACCCACGTTGTAGGCGCCACCAGTGAGTTCGCCGCCGGCAAAGACCGACAGCTTGTCGTCGAACGCGTAGGTGACGCTCGGACGCGGCAGCATGAGCGACACGGTCCACTTGTCGTCGGGCCTCCAGACGGCGCCAATCGCCGGGAGGACGGGGATGTCGCGGCCGGACTGGAAGTTGGCGCCGAACATCAGTTGGAGTTTCGGGTTCAGGTCGTAGCTGAACACGACGGACACCGGGACGCTGAAGTCGTCGCCGGTGATCTCGTCGAAATCGGAGTAGAGGCCGGGCCGGGCCGAAACGGCGACGGCCCATTTGTCGGCGAATCTCCAGCGGTTCCCGAACACGAGCGAGACGCTCTGGAGCGTGTTCGGCACCTGCAGGCCAGGAGCGAGGCCGAAGCCCCAACGTTCGTAGTCGAGGCCGATGCTGTAGGAGTAGGATTCGCCGACCTGGAACCGCGCGCTGTAGCGAAGACTGAACTCGACCGCATCCATCTCCCCGAGGTTCGCGGTTCCGCGGGAGATGTCGGCGGGCGCGCTGTAGCTGAAGCGCGCGGAATAGGCGCCGCCGTATTTGGAGTCCGGCCCTTCGGCCACGGCATCGAGGGCGACAGTAGAAAGGACGGAGGCGCAGAGCAGTTGTTGATGGACTCGGTTCATGTCCACGCAAAATGAATCAGGCCGCCGCTCTTGCAAGCGACGGCCCGTAGATTCCGGGGAGATTCCGCGGCCGATCAGGCCACGGTGATCGAGTCGATGCGGAGATTGCGGGTCTTGCCGCCGATCTCGAAGGGCACGACTTCACCGACCTTCCGGTTGTAGAGCGCCTGGCCCATTGGCGTGAGGTAGCTGATGAGGTTGTTGTCCGGATCGCCGTCCCAGGCGCCGAGGATCGAGTAGACTTCGGGCTGGTTGTTGGCCATGTCGGTGACGCTGACCTTGGTGCCGAGGCCGACGCTGTCGGTCTTGGCGTTGGAGAAGTCGGATCCCTTGGCGCGGGCCAGGTCGATCTCCAGCTCGGACTTGCGGCGCATGAGCACGCGCTGCTGTTCCTTGGCGGCCTTGTATTCGTGGTTCTCACGAAGGTCGCCGTAGCTGCGGGCGATGGCGATCTCCTCGCGGTTCGCCGGAATCGCCTTCTGCACGAGCGTCGTATACTCGTTCTTGCGGCGCTCCAAGCTCGCCCAAGAGACCTGGATGCTGTTGTCCTGGCGGGTCTGCTCGCCGGAGATGAGCGACTGGATGGCCGGGTAGGCCTTGACGATGCGGCCGAGGAGCGAGCGCTTGTCCATGTCGTCGAACACGGGCGAAAGCTGGAGCGACCGGGTGAGATCCTTGATGACCTCGAGGTCCGACGAACCGATCAGGTCGACGATGAGTTCCTGGTCGCTGAGGATGTAGTCGCGCAGCTTGTTGGAGCGTTTCTCCATGAACTGGTCGCGCTCGATGGCGGTCAGCATGGCGCGGAAGACCTCGGCGTTGAGGATGTCGGCGTAGGAATCGGAGCGTTCCTTGGCCAGCCACAGCAGCAGGTCGGAGCTGGCGGAGTGCTGGCTGATGAGGCGGTTCAGGTCGGCCTTGAAGAAGTCCCCGCGTCCACCGGCGATGAGCGTATAGCCGATCTCGCCGGCCAACTTGGTGGAGACGTTGTTCAGGATGCCAAGGAGGGCCTCGGACCAGACAGGGGTGGATTCCTTGAAGGACTGGAGAGCCTTGCGCTGCTTGGCGGCGGTGATGTCCTCCAACAGGGACGCCACGCGGATGGTGTCCTGCTGCCAGAGCGCGGTGGCGGACAGCTCGCCCTCGGCGGGCTTGAGCCCGGCTGCCTGGGCGAGTTCGTCACGGACGAAGATCGCTTCCAACGCGATGGCCGGCTGGGTGCGCTGGTGGCTGGAGATGTCGGCGTTGAGCGCGGCGATGATCTCGGTGGCAAGTTCCACTTTGCCGTCGACGTCGTCGAAGCTCTTGAGCGCTTCGGTCACGACTCCGACGCGGATCTTGAGGCCCTTGGCGGCTTTGAAATCGGCGAGGATGCGGCTTCCGAGGGTGGATTCGCCGGCGGTGTAGGTGATCGGGTCGGTCTTCTTGCTGGAGAGGGTGAAGTGGCCGTCCTTCTTCATCTCGCGCTTGGCGGCTTCCCACCATTTCTTCCAGTCGTCGCGGATGACGTCGGGAACAAGCGCCTGCATGACCTGGTCGGGCGTGGCTTTGCCGCCGTAGCTGTTGAGGACCAGCTTCACGAGATCAAGGTGGTTCTGCGCGGCGAGCCGGCGGAGGGATTCGATGTCGGAAAGTTTGCGGGCGAGGATGTGGTCGGCGGCGATGGCCTTGAGGGAATCGGCGGCGAAGCTCAGATCCATCGCGTGTCCGGCCTTGCCCTGGAAATCGATCGTGAAGCGAGCAAACACCAGGTCGACCTGGCTGATGCGTCCGAAACCCCAGCTCTTGTGGACGCAGAAACGCTGCTCCGTCAGCGCGACAAGGGGTTCCACGTGATGCGGCTTGATCTTGCCGCTTGCCGCCAGTTTCTCGAATTCGTCTCTCATTGTGCCAAAAATCAAATCTCGCGTTGAACGTCCGGTCTTTAGGTAATACCCGCGTGATCGGACAAAGACCAAGAGAAATTGCCCTGCGCACGCTCCTCGAAGCCCGCGATGGTGGCTTCATCGAGGACGTTCTGGAGACGCATCTGGCCGCGGCGGACCTGCCGGACCATGACCGCGGCCTCTGCCGCGAGCTGGTCTTCGGCACCGTCCGTTGGCGCGCGACTCTCGACTGGCTCATCTCCCGGCGCACGCAACACCGGCCCCAGAAGGCTGCATTGGAGGAGCTTCTCCGCCTGGGCCTCTACCAGATCTTCTGGCTCGACCGCGTGCCCGATCACGCCGCCGTGCACGAAACGGTCAACCTTTCGAAGGCGATGGGCCTCGTCTCGCAGGCGGGTTTCATCAACGCCGTTCTCCGTGCCAGCCTGCGCGATGGCGAAATCATCCGCGCGGAATTGGCGCGCCTCCGCAACGAACAACCCGCCCTCGGATGGTCGCAACCCGCGTGGCTCGTCGATCGTTGGCTCGCGCGCTGGGGTGCGGAAAAGACGGCCGCGCTCCTCGCCTGGAACAACACGGCCCCCTCCACCTTCGCCCGGCGCAACGCCGTCCATTTCACCGCCGGTGATCTTGAGGAGCAGTGGACGGAGGAAGGCGTGAAGGCGGTGCCGAAGTCGTATCCGTGGGTTGAAGACCGGCTCGTCTACGAGCTGGCCAGCCACCCGCCGCTGAGCGAGCTGCAGAGTTTTCTCAAAGGCGGCTTCTACGTGCAGGACCCGAGCACGCTCCTCGCCGTGGCCGAACTCGATCCCCAGCCGGGCGAACGAATCCTCGACGCCTGTGCCGCTCCCGGCGGCAAGGCTACCTACATCGCCCAACGGATGCAGGACAAAGGCGAGGTCGTCGCCGAGGACAGCGCGCAAGGCCGGCTGGAAACGGTGAAGCAGAACTTCATGCGTCTCGGCCTCCGGAGCATCACCGCGGTCTGGGCCGACCCGCTCCAAGAGGCGCCCGCCGGCGATCCGTTCGACCGCATTCTCATCGACGCCCCGTGCTCCAACACGGGCGTGCTCCGACGCCGTGTGCAACTGCGGTGGCGCGTTCGGCCGGACGAGATCATCCGCCTCCGCACCGACCAGCTGCAGATCCTCGAACGGTGCGCGGCACGATTGAAACCGGGCGGCATCCTCGTCTACAGCACGTGCAGCCTCGAGTCGGAGGAGAACGAAGACGTGGTCGCGGAGTTCCTCGCCAAGCACCCGGAGTTCGCTCTCGAGAACCAACGCGCCCTCACGCCGATGACCGACGGCGTGGACGGTGCCTTCGTGGCGCGGCTCAAGAGGGCGTAGGCCGGGCACCTAGCCGGGCCAAGAGGAGTTCATCCACGCAGGACACGAAGAGCACCAAGGCAGGTAGGGCGCGTCACTCCGTGCGCGCCGTGGAAACGTCCGACGTTCCCGATCCCGTAAATTTCCGACGGCGGACACAGGCCTGCCCGCCCTAGCAGGTCCGGAGCCGTGCGCGGACGACCGGCCTACCGAACCTGCGGCGAATCAGTGCAAGAAATCCTTTGCCGTGAATCCCCGATTCTGCGGCGATTCCGAACGGTGAACTGGGAACTGTTCAACAAACCCCTGCAGCCGCTGACTCCCGGCGGAGCGGCGGCCTTTGCCGGCGCGTCACTGACGCGCCTGTTCGTGGTGCAACTCCTGTTCTCCTTCGGCACCGCCGTCGCGATGGTGTTCTTCGTCACCACCAACGTGTCTCCGGTCATCGGCGAGTTCATCCGGCAGATTCCAGAAGATGCGGTGATGAGCCGGGGTGAAGTCATCGGTCTCGGCTCGACCAAACCGGCGGCGGCGGCGGCCTTCCTGAGCATTTCGTTGTCCGGCACATCGGCCGTGGTGCCCGACAGGCCGGCTGATCTCGATGTCCGCCTGGGCGCGACCAACTTCAGCGCCTGCGGAATCCTCGGCTGCGTCACGCTGCCCTACGACGTCTCGTGGACCTTCGCCATCGGCCGCGGCCAGATGGAGCCGAAATGGGGCGCATGGAAACCGCTCGTCTACATCGTGACCGCGTTGGCCGTGATGACCGGGCTGATGATCGTCTGGGCGGCTTGGGCGACGATCTACTTCCTGCCCGTGCGCCTGCTCGCATTCTTCGCCGACCGTGAACTGACGATCATCGGTTCGTGGAAGATGTCCGGCGCGGCGCAGATGACGGGCTCGCTCGTCCAATCGGTCGGCATCGTCCTCTACGCGCTGCGTCTCCTCGACCTGCCGCTGCTGGCCGGAGTGATGGCGCTGCACTTCCTCGTGAACTGGGTCTACGTGCCGTGGGCGCTGCTCAAGCGCCCGAAGGTGGAGAAGGCGGCGAAGGTGGCGGGGAATCCGTTTGCCGGATAAGGCGCGACTACTCGAACGGACCTCCCTGGCTCAGGCCAAGATGGGAATTCTTCCCGCACTTCTTGCAGGCCATGTGAAGGGCACCTCCGTTTCGACGTTTGAACGCGATGTCACCGCCACAACAGGGACAGCGAAGATTCCGCAGCCGCTTGGGAAACCCACTCACGATCGCCCAAACAAACGCCGCCACTGAAAACAGCCCAAGGAAAATGCATCGCACGGCGAAATCCTCATCCCATCCTAAGACCGCCGACGCACCTGCGAACATCGCGATGAACAGATACGCCCAAGCGAGATGCCGCCGGCCTATGGCTTTGCCGACCAACTGGGCTTCTTCTTCGAATTTCCGGTTGGCCACGGAGAGTTGGAGTTCTTGAAACAAGTCAGATTGCCCAAGAACTCCGATTCATCACCTCGGCGGATACGGGGGTCACTTGCCACCGGCTTCGAGGAACACCCGGCTGTAGGCGTGGGTGTCCAGCGGGTTGGTGTGCCAGCCCTTCACCGACGGGCGGCTGAGGTAGACGCGGGCGTGGTGGTAGATCGACAGGATCGGCGCTTCCTCGGTCAACAGATCCTCCGCCTGGCGGATGAGTTCCATGCGTTTGGGCACGTCGAGTTCGCGGCCGGACTTGGCGAGCAAGTCGTCGTAGTCCGCGTTGCGAAATCCGGCGTAGTTCGCCGTGGAGGAGGAACCCCACATCTCGAGGAAGCCCATGGGATCGGGATAGTCCGGCGTCCAACCGCCGAGATAGAGCTCGTAGTCCTTCGAGTTGATGCGGTCGAGGTAGACCTTCTTCTCCATGTTCTGCAGGCCAACTTCGATGCCGAGCGTCGCGCGCCACATTTGCTGGATCGCTTCGGCGGTGATCTTGGTGATCTCGGCGTTGTCGAAGATCATCTGGAGTTTCGGGAACCCTTTGCCGTCGGGGAATCCCGCGTCGGCGAGGGCCTTCTTCGCGGCGGCGGGATCGAAGGGTAGGCGCGCACGGGATTCGTAGCCGGCCATCTTCGGCGCGACGAACGACCACGCCGGCGTTTCGCCCCCGCGCGTCACGGTCTTCACGATGCCTTCGCGGTCGATGGCGAGGCCGAGCGCGCGTCGGACAAGGCGGTTGGCGAGCACGCCGTTGGTCACGTTGCAACCGATGTATTGCGCGCGGAGATACGGGACGGTGCGCAGGAACTGTGGCTCATCCTTCTTGTAAGAGGCGATCTTCGAGGTGGGCAACGCCGCGGTGAGGTGGAGCTGCCCGGCGCGGAAGGCGCGCTCCTCGGTGTCGGAATTCTCGATCGGGTAGAAGCGCACTTCGGCCAGCTTCACGTTGGCTGCATTCCAGTAGTTCGTGTTTCGCCGGAGCGTGATGCGCTTGGAGGGCGACCATTCGGAGAGCGTGAAGGGCCCGTTGCTGACGTGGTTCCCGGGACGCGTCCACAAGGTGCCTTTGCGGGAGCCGCCGCCAGCCTTCTCGACGGTGGCCCGATGCACGGGCATGTAGGTGGAAATCGTCAGCAGCGACATGAAGTAGGGCGTCGGATCGGCAAGGGTCAGCTTCAGGGTGTGGTCATCGACGGCCTCGACGCCGACGGTGGAGAAGTCCTTCGACTTGCCGGTATTGAAGGCTTCCGCGCCGCGGATGGGATAAAGGTAGAAGGCGAATTCGGCGGCGAGTTCCGGCGTCAGTGCCCGCCGCATGGAGTAGGCGAAATCGCGCGCGGTCACGGGATCGCCATTGGACCAGCGGGCGTTCTTGCGGAGATGAAACGTGAACACCTTGCCGTCGGGTGAGATGTCCCACCTCTCCGCCACGCCCGGGGTCGGAGCCATCGTTTCGGGATGACGCCACACGAGCGGCTCGAAGAGCGCCTGCATGATGTTGTCCTCCTCGACCGAGATCATGGTGTGCGGATCAAGGTCGCGAGGTTCGGTTCCGTTGCCCTTGTGCAGGACCTGGTCGCGGTCGCCCGTCTGGACGGTGGTTTCGTTGTTTCCACAACCGGCGAGGAGGAGAGCAAGGGCGAAGGTGAGCAGGGGGGCGAGGAATCTTTGCCTGCGCTGGAAGCGCGCCAGGAAATTAGCCGGTGGCGCGAGCCACCGGAATAGACCACCAGTCGACGTCAGCCCGGAAAGGGCTGCGGAGGCGCTGGCCGCAAGAATCCGCCGCCCCTTCAGGGCGGATGTTGCTCTCGATTCCAACCGGTGGCTCGCGCCACCGGCTAATTTCCAGTCGGCCCTCCGGGCCTGAGAAACTTCGGCTAGATTCATTCTCGTCCTTGCTGGGTTCACTTTTTCGTCATCTCCAGCGACACGTATTTGTAGGGATGGATGTCGAGGAGGTTGCGCGTCCATCCCTTCACTTCGGGACGGACCAGGTTGACGCGGGTGTAAAAGTAGACGGGGATGGTCGGCGACTCGTTTACGAGGATGGTCTCGGCCTGCTGAAAGAGCTCGATGCGTTTGGCCGCATCCGCGGTCCGGCCCGCTTCCTCGATGAGGCGGTCGAATTCCTTGCTGGACCAGCCGGTCTGGTTGTTGCCGCCGCCGGTGAGGAACATGTCGAGGAAGCTGTTCGGATCGAGGTAGTCGCCGATCCAGGCGTAGCGGGCCATCTGGTAGTTCATCTGCATCATCGTGTCCTGCCAGACCTTCGA
>JAYUUX010000557.1:0-17318 GCA_043754645.1 Verrucomicrobiales bacterium
GGCGTCGATGTTTCAATCGCTCGGCTTCCGCAATCACGTCTGGTGGCCGCGCATCGCCTTGCTGGCGAAGGTGGCGAGCATCGCCATTTTCATCGGCTACGCGGCGATTGCCGTCGGAGTGTTTATGAAGGTGGGCATTGATTCGGATTACGTGGAGAACAAGAAGCGCGAAGTGCAATCCACTGTTGTGACCGCGACGGCAGGAAAGGAGACGAAGTAACATGGCCACGCTGAATTCCAACGTTCCCGCCGGCCCGCTCGCCTCGAAGTGGGAGAAGCACAAGTTCAGCTCCAAGCTGATCAACCCGGCCAACAAGCGGAAATACAAGGTCATCGTCGTCGGCGCGGGTCTCGCCGGCGCCAGCGCTTCCGCCACGCTCGCCGAGCTGGGCTACGAGGTGCACAACTTCGTCTTCCACGATTCGCCCCGACGCGCCCATTCCGTGGCCGCGCAGGGCGGCATCAACGCCGCGAAGAACTATCAGAACGACGGCGACTCCGTTCACCGCCTCTTCTACGACACGATCAAGGGCGGCGACTACCGCGCCCGGGAATCAAACGTCCATCGCCTCGCGGAAGTCTCGGTCAACATCATCGACCAATGCGCGGCGCAGGGCGTGCCCTTCGCCCGTGAATACGGCGGGCTGCTCGACAACCGTTCCTTCGGCGGCGCGCAGGTTTCCCGCACATTCTACGCGCGCGGCCAGACCGGCCAACAGCTCCTGCTCGGCGCGTATTCCGCGCTGAACAAGATGATCGGTGCCGGCGCCGTGAAGTCCTACACGCACTCCGAGATGCTCGACCTCGTGGTCGTGGACGGACACGCCAAAGGCATCATCGTCCGCAACCTCCAGACCGGCGAGATCACCCGGCACAGCGCCGACGCCGTCGTGCTGGCGACGGGCGGTTACGGCAACGTCTACAATCTCTCCACCTACGCCCGCGGCTCGAATGTCACGGCCAGTTGGCGCGCCTACAAACGCGGCGCGACCTTCGCCAATCCCTGCTACACCCAGATCCATCCGACCTGCATCCCCGTCTCCGGCGACTACCAGTCGAAGCTGACGCTGATGTCGGAATCGCTCCGCAACGATGGCCGTATCTGGGTTCCGAAGAAGAAGGAAGACTGCAAAAAGAACCCGGCCGACATAGCTGAAGCCGACCGCGACTACTACCTGGAGCGGATGTATTCCGCCTTCGGCAACCTCGCCCCGCGCGACGTTGCCAGCCGCGCCGCGAAGTATGTCTGCGACGAGGGCCGCGGGGTGGGCGCGACGGGCCTGGGCGTGTATCTCGACTTTGCCGAATCCATCAAGCGGTTGGGTGAAAGCAAGGTGCGCGAACGCTACGGCAACCTCTTCTCGATGTATCACGAGATCACGAACGAGGACGCCTACAAGACGCCGATGCGCATCTATCCGGCGGTCCATTACACGATGGGCGGCCTCTGGGTGGACTACAACCTGATGAGCAACATCCCCGGCCTGTTCGTGCTGGGTGAAGCCAACTTCTCCGACCATGGTGCGAACCGCCTCGGCGCGAGCGCGCTCATGCAGGGCCTGAGCGACGGCTACTTCGTCCTGCCCGCGACCATTTCCACCTACCTGGCCACCGTGAAGGCCGGCCAGCGGCCCGCGACGGACAAGGCCGAATTCAAGGAAGCCGAGGACAATGTCAGCGGCTTCATCAAGCGCGTCACCAGCGGCAACGGCAAACGCAGCCCGGACAGCTTCCTCAAGGAACTCGGCAAGGTCATGTGGGACCATTGCGGCATGGCGCGGACGGCGGATGGATTGCAGAAAGGCATCCAGCTCATCGGAAGCTTGCGCGAGGAATACCGGACCAACCTCAAGGTTCTCGGCGACATCGACGGCTGGAACCAGTCCATCGAAAAGGCCGGCCGCGTGGCCGACTTCATCGAACTCGGCGAGCTCATGTGCCGCGATGCGCTCATGCGCGAGGAAAGCTGCGGCGGCCATTTCCGCGAGGAATACCAATACACCGCCGCCGATCCCGAAGTGCAGCAGGGGATCGTCAACGCCGGCGACGTGAAGCGCCGCGACGACCAGTTCGCCTTCGTGGCCGCCTGGGAATATGCCGGCGCCCCCGACAAGGCCCCGATCCTGAACAAGGAAGACCTCAAGTATGAGGAAGTGAAGATGTCCACCCGCAGCTACAAGTGAGGCGAATGCGAAAGGGAACGACTAGTCTGTCCACGGCTGCCTTTCTTTCGCTGCTGTTGATTGGCGGGGGCTGTAGCCATGGTCCTGTCGTGTCAGTTCCGACCGCTCCGCAGATCTCGGAGTTTGTCCGGAACTCGGGGATTGCCTTGCCCATGTCAGCGCGGGCAGTTGGCTGGAAAGAGGATCGGGGGATGGATGATGCCCTTTGGTTGAAGGTCGAGATGCCAAAGTCGGACTTGGATTCATTTATTGCGGCTTCACCGTTTCGAGGCGGTGGGCTGGAAACAAATCAAGCTAGCCGGCTCTACGATTTTAATGACTTCTGGAAAACGCCCCCCTCGCAGTATCGGGCTGGCCAAGCATCCCTTCCAAACGTCAGGACATTGAACATGGTTGTGGACGATTCAGCATCAACCAATGCCGTCGTCTACATGATGTGGTTCGAGATGTAGCTGCATCCGACATTCAAGATGAGCACCGACTCCAATCTGATCCCTGCCGAGCGCATCGAGCGCCGCATCCTGCTCGTGCGGGGGCAGAAGGTGCTGCTGGACCGCGATCTGGCCGAGCTTTACGGCGTTGAGACCCGCGTCCTCAACCAGGCGGTCCGCCGGAACATCGATCGGTTTCCCGGGGACTTCATGTTTGCCCTGAGCCGCGAGGAGATCCTGAGGATATCACAAACTGTGACATCCTCGGGGCAGGCCGAACTCAAGTATTCCAAGAGCGTCCTCGCCTTCACCGAACAGGGGGTGGCGATGTTGTCCGGCGTTCTCAACAGCCCGCGGGCCGTCGAGGTGAACATCGCCATCATGCGGACTTTCGTGCAGCTGCGGCAGTGGCTTTCCACCCATGCCGACTTGGCCCGAAAGCTGGCCAGCTTGGAGCGCAAGTATGACGAGCAGTTCCGCGCCGTCTTCGACGCCATCCGCGAATTGATGGAGCCACCGACTCCGGCCCAGAAGCGCGAAATCGGATTTCACACAAACCTTCCCGAGCCGGCTTCCAAGCCCAAGCCTCGGTCCCGAGCTAAAGTTTCCCCATGAAAGTTACTCTGAAAGTCTGGCGGCAGAAGAACACGACCTCCGCCGGCGAGTTCAAGACCTACTCGTCCCCCGAGCTTAACGAGAACATGTCGTTCCTCGAGATGCTCGACGTGATCAACGAGGACTTGGCCAACAAAGGCGAGGAACCCATCGCCTTCGACCACGACTGCCGCGAAGGCATCTGCGGCACGTGCTCGCTCGTCATCGACGGCAAACCGCACGGTCCGCACAAGGGCGTCGCCACGTGCCAGACCTATATGCGCTCGTTCAAGAACGGCGACGAGATCGTCATCGAACCGTGGCGCGCCAAGGCCTTCCCGATCATCAAGGACCTCGTTTGCGACCGGAAGGCGTTCGACCGCATCCAGCACGCCGGCGGTTTCATCAGCGTTCGAACCGGCGCCGCGCCCGATGCCAACAGCATCCCGGTGCCGAAGCAGGATGCCGATCTCGCGATGGATGCCGCCCAGTGCATCGGCTGCGGCGCGTGCGTGGCCGCGTGCAAGAACGCCAGCGCCATGCTCTTCGTCGCCGCCAAGGTCTCGCACCTCGGCCTCATGCCCCAAGGCCAACCCGAGCGCTACAAGCGCGTGAAGGCGATGGTCGACCAGATGGACGCGGAAGGCTTCGGCAGTTGCACGATCACCGGGAGCTGCGAGGCGGTCTGCCCGAAGGAAATCTCCCTCGACTTCATCGCCCGCATGAACCGCGACTACGCGGTGGCTTTGCTCAAAGGCGAGCCCAAGAAGACGGCCGGCGGCGGCGCGGGCTGAGGCACTCTCCGAAAAGGAGGCCGTCGGACTTTGTCCGGCGGCCTTTTTCGTTGGCATCAATCGAGATAGACGAACTCGTTCGCGTTGAGCAGGGCGCGGCAGAGATCGGGCAGGCCTCGTGAATTGAGCAGCTCAAGGCACGCGGCCGCTTCGGCCCGGTCTGGCTTCCGTTGATAGGCCAAGGCGAAGGCGGATTGGACCCGCTTCTTCCGGTCGCTACCGGCCTCGCGTTCCACCCGTGCAGCCAGAGCATTCGCGGCGGCCATGGTGAGTGGGCCGTTCAACAGTGTCAGAGCCTGCGGTGCGACGGTGGATACGGCCCGTTTCGCGCAGGGAACGGCGTTGTCCGGTTGGTCGAACGCCTCCAGCAAGGGCACGTGGGTGTTCCGCTTCTGAACCAGGAAGATGCTCCGCGCGAACTGCTCCTCCTTCGCCGAGGGATACCAGCCCTTTGTCTTCTCCTTGTTGTCGTCGAGGATGGCGGGGTTCGCCTCGAGCACTTCGTGGGGAATGTCCGGCCAAACAGGCGGTCCTTCGCTTCGTGCAGTCAGCAGGCCCGAGACTTGAAGGATCGAATCCCGTAGCTGCTCGGCCGTGAGGCGGCGCGGTTGGCGCAAAGCGGAGGATAGCTCCTCGCGGTCCACGTGCGGCGTGGCGGCCTGACGATAGGTCGAGCTGGAAACGATCCGTCGGACCAACCGCTTCACGCTCCAGCCATCGCGGACAAATTCGGAGGCGAGGTGGTCAAGCAGCGCAGCGTCGGTAGGCTTAGCTCCGGCGAATCCGAAATCGTTGGGAGTATCGACAAGAGGTCGGCCCATCAGCGCGCTCCAGACCCGGTTGACGAAGACGCGGGCCGTCAGGGGATTCCGACCGGACACGATCCATTCGGCCAGCGCTAGCCGGCGGCCGGAGGTGGACGGATTGGCCGGTTTGGCGAACGCGGCGGGATTAGGATCGAGGATCGATGGAAAACCCGCCAGCACCGGATCGCGCGGCGACTTGTGGTCGCCTTGGAACAGGATGCGTGTCGGCGGCGGGCTGTTTGTGCCGTCGGTCATCAACAGGCCCGTTTCAAAGGAGCGCCGCCGTTTGTCGATCGCGGCGATCTGCTTCGCGAGCTCTTCGCGCCGGGCCTTCTCGTCCTTCGTCTGACCGGCGTCGATCTCCTTGTCGGAAACTTCGATCTTCTTCTCCAGAGTCGCCCGATTCGACTTCTCCGCCTCGGTGACGCGGTCTTTGGGCAATGAGACCAGCAGTTGTTCGTTGGACGAGAGGGCTGAGACCTTGGCGTCGCGGAGGCGTTTGCGGATCGACGCGACGAGATCGTCGCGGTCCTTGCGGATCGGCTTGAGTTCGCCGTCGAGCCCGGCGTTGAACGAACGGATGGAATCCTGGTCTGGCCCGGAGTTCAGCGGTAGGTCATCGGCGAACTTCACCGGTTCGAAGAACGCGCGGAGTCGGAAATGGTCGGCCTGGGACAGCGGATCGTATTTGTGGTCGTGGCAGCGGCAGCACGACATCGTCAGGCCCAGCAGCGCGCCGCCGGTGGTCTCGACTAGGTCGGCCATGAGTTCGGCACGGCTACGGTCCTGTTCGTTGAACGTCGGTGCGGAGTTGTCGTGCGGTCCGAGCCGGAGAAAGCCGGTGGCGATGAGGCGATCGCGGTCGGCCGCCGTGGCCGGAGCGCCACTGAGCAGTTCGTCGCCCGCCAATTGTTCGCGGATGAAGTCGTCGAATGGCTTGTCCGCATTGAGCGAGCGGATGACGTAGTCGCGGTAGCGCCACGCCTGCGGGCGGAACTCGTCCCAGTCGAAACCGTTGCTGTCGCTGTAGCGCACCGTGTCGAGCCACAGGCGCGCCCAGTGTTCACCGAAACGCGGCGTGGCCAAGAGGCGTGCCACCAAGCGATCCACCGACGCGCCACTTCGGTCCCGCTCGAACTCCGCGACCTGTTCGGGCGTCGGCGGCAGCCCCGTCAGGTCGAAGTAGAGGCGCCGCATCAGGGTCCGGCGATCGGCCTCCGGCAGGGGCTTTGCCTTGGCTGCCTCGAGGCGCGCGAGCGTGAAGCGATCGACATCCGATCTGCCCCAGGAAGTCTTCTTGACCTTGGGAAGCGGTGGATTCGTCACCGGTTTGAACGACCAGAGATCAAGGCGCTGACCGCCGAAGATCTTGACGATCGGATTGCGGGCATCGGTCCAGGCGTCGCCGATGCGCGGTCCGTTGGCCGGCGCAGCTACGGCGGTCGTCGCGGGCGAGTTGTCGGGCCAAGGGAGCCCGTCCCGGATCCATCGTTCCAGCACCGCGACGTCCCGAGCCGTGAGCTTCTCCTTGGGCGGCATCGTCAGGTCCTTGTTCGAATGCATCACCGCCGCGACCAGAAGCGACTCGGCCGGCTTTCCCAAGATCGCCGACGGACCGGTGTCTCCGCCTTTGAGAATGGCCGCGCGGGAGTCTAGACGCAGTCCGCCCTTCACCTTGTCCGGTCCGTGGCAGCTGATGCACCGGCCCTCCAGAAGCGGTTTCACCAGATCGATGAAGTGACGGGACGGGTCGGAGGGTTCCGCCGCGACCGCACCGATCTGCATGAGCAGCGCCGCCGTCAACGCATGGAAGAACCGTGTCATAGTCAGGCGAAGATCCCGTCGATGACCTTTCCCGAGCCGGCGACGCCGGTGAGGCGTTCCTGGCGGCCGTTGGTCTCGAAGAACAGGTCGTCGTTGTTCAAGCCAAGCGCCGAAAGGATGGTGGCGTGGAGGTCGCGGAAGTGGAGCGGGCGATCGGCGGCCATGAGGCCGAACTCGTCGGTGCTGCCGATGCGTTGGGCTGTCTTGATGCCGCCTCCGGTCATCCAGATGGTGAAGCCGGCTGCGTTGTGGTTGCGGCCTTCGTTGCCCTGCATCAGGGGCATGCGGCCGAACTCGCTGGCCCAGATGACGAGTGTTTCGTCGAGCAGGCCGCGCTGTTTCAGATCTTTCACCAACGAGGCCACCGGCTGGTCGGTCCAGCGCGCGCGCGGCGTGTGGTTGTTCGTGAGTTTGTCGTGCGCGTCCCAGCCGTCCTTGTCCGGCATGTCGTAGAGCTGGACGAATCGGACGCCCCGTTCGACGAGACGCCGGGCGAGAAGGCACTTCCGGCCGAAGGCCTGCGTGCGTTTCTCGGAGTGCTGGAGGCCGTAGCTCTCGCGGATGTGCGCCGGTTCCTTGTCGAGGTCGCCGACGTCCAACGCGGACGACTGCATGCGAAAGGCGAGCTCGTAGCTGGCGATGCGGGCGTCGAGTTCCGTGAAACCAACCCGCGAAGCGCGGTGGCGGAGGTTGAGCTTGTGGACGAGATCGAGCGTGTCGCGCTGTCCCGCCGCGAACGGCTCCGGCGGCAACAGGTCCAGAACCGGCGTGCCGCGATCCCTCAGGCGTGTCGGCTGGAAGGCGGCGGGAAGAAAGCCGTTCGAATAGTTTCCGGCTCCGCCGAGCGGGCCCGCATCGAAGAGGACCACGTAACCCGGCAGGTCCTGGTTCACCGTGCCGAGGCCGTAGGTCACCCAGGAACCCAGGCTGGCCTTTCCCACGCGGATGTCGCCGGTGTGCATCTGGTAGCTGGCGGGCGCGTGGTTGTTGGAGTCGGCCTGCATCGAATGGAGAAAGCAGAGCTCGTCCACGATCTCGGCGGTCTTCGGCATCAGCTCGCTCACCCACATGCCCGAGGCGCCGTGCTGCGTCCACTTGTAGGGACTCGCCATCAGCTCGTCTTTGCTCCCATGCAGGACATTGGCAAACCGTGTCGCCTCGACCGCCTTGCGGAGCGATTCCGGCAATGGCTTGCCGTGCATCTTCTGGAGGACTGGCTTGTAGTCGAAGGTGTCCATCTGCGACGGCCCGCCGACCATGTAGAGGAAGATGACGGACTTCGCGCGCGGTTTGAAATGAGGCGGCCGCGGCGCGTTTGGATTCAGCGGGTCGATCCTGGGAACTTTTCCAGCGTTCAGGCCGGTGGTGGCTCCAGCCGTCAGCGCCTGAAGGGCCAGGGCGCCGAATCCGGCTCCGAGCCCACCCAGGAACTGGCGGCGTGAGCCGTTGGCCGGAAGGAGGAACATGGCCCGATTGTCCTCTCCGCAAAGACCCCGTCAACCCGGAGCTCCGGAGGACGTCAGGATTTCAACAACGACAGGAACCAGGGCGTCGAAGCCAGGCCACCCCAGCTGGTGGGGTTGTGGTTGGCGATGAAGACACGGCGCAGCGTTTCGTCATGCGGAACGAGCGACGACCACAGGATCCCGGAGGAATTCTTCCAGCGATCATCCGCCGGTTCGCCGTCGATGCGCTGGAACTTCGCGCCCTGCATCTGCTGGTTCCACATGAAGTCGCGGTTCGTCGCGATGAGCCGGGCGATGTCGTCCTTGGTGAAGACGAGCCCGTGCTCGAAGGCGTCGACGATGCCCTCGGCGTCGATGGCGTAGTAGCCGCCGTTGGGATGCACGCCGATCCAGTGCTTCGGAGCGCCGTTCGGTTTGAAGTCCCACGGACCGGCCGGGTCCCAGTAGTTCCAGACGAGAAACTTCCCGGCGTCGCGCGTCCTCATGCGCGCCTTCATTAGGCGGAACCACGCCTCCGCGCGCTGGCGATAGACCGTCTTGCCCGTGGCGTCATGCAACGCCAGCAGCCAACGGGCGATGTGGTTCTGCTTGTTCGCCGGATTGGAAAAGCCGGTCGTCTTCCGGTCACCGTAACCCTTCGACCATTGGCCGGTTTGTTTGTCGATGCCGAAGGCCGGCACCACCCAAACGCCACCGTCCTTCACTTCCCGCCAGCAGTCGCGCGAGTCCCATTTCTGAAAAACATCTTCCGCCAGCTTCAGCAGCTCGGCGGTCTTTGTGTTCCACTTTGTCGCGAGCGCGGGCGTCTTCCGGATGTGCGCCGCGATGAGAACCATCGGCCGGAGCAGCATGGCTTCGCCGAGAAGGCTGTCCGCGGAATACTCGTTCGAGTCACCGCCCCCGCCGTCGCCCTTCGGCCAGCCGAGAAAGCCGTCCGGCTCCTTCGTGGCCCGGCGGATGCACGCGTCGGCCCAGTCCATGAAGAGCGTGATCCATTTCTCGTCGCCGGTCGCGAGGTGGCCGTAGTGGAAGGCGTTGAGATACGGGCTGACGAGCCAGCCAAGTTCTTCGCCCAGTTCCTTGTCGCAGCTCCGGCCGGGCGCATCGGCCACGATCCGTTTCTCCCAACGCTCCAGCCAGTCCTTGGCCTTGTCCGGCTCGATCCACGCCGATCGGTCCGCGGCCGCCGCGGCCAACAGATTGTCGAACGGCAACGCGGTTGCGGCTGAAGCCAGCGCGCAGGCACTGAGAAACTGGCGGCGTTTCATGGGCATGACGGGAAGCTGCGCCTTCGGAAGCAATCCTCAATGCCTACCTGCCGTGCGGACCCTGCGACCAAGACGCAACGGAGAGCTGCCTAGTTGCGTCTCTTCATCCCGGATGGAAGTGTGTCCACGGAGTATGAAACATCCCAGGTTAAGGAAGTGCCTCAGAGTTTTCGCGAGAACCGCTCTGATTCTGATCCTTCTGATCGTGGTCTTTCTGTTGGTCTACTTTCCGGGACGCCAGACTCCAATGGCAGTGACCCTTGCCACAGGAATCGGAATTGAGGGGCTTCAGGGGAAGATCGACCTCCTTCAAGACAAAGCGATAAAGGCGGAGAAGTTTGAAGAAGAGGACATGCGGTTCCTGGTGGATCTGTATTCGTGTTTTGCAAAGGGCGGCCGACTGACCTTCGTCCTGAGACAATCTTCCAGTATGATGCGGCGATATCTTTCCGGTTCGGGCGAGGATCTGAGAACAGCTCCGAGAATTTTTCTCAACAGCCGGCGGGTGCAGAAACAGATGGAAGTTCTACGGCAAAGGGTGGCGGCCGAAGAACCTGGGCAATCCACCCTCGTTTCGCCGCGATTCTATATGGGTGACCCGGACTTCTTCGATTCGTTCGTCGGGCTCTATGTCGGCCAGCTTTCTGTCACCAAAGTCGTGTCGTCCGATGGAAAGCCCAAGCTGCGTTGGAAGGTGGAGATGCCTTGGAAGTGGCCGACATACGCCGAGCTCTTCGCCAAATATGGGGACCACCACGCTCAGAACTTCCCGATCCCGAATGCCAGAGTCTTCATCCAAGGACCAAAGTATTGCCTGAGGATGGACGACGGCCTTGGCGGACATCTGGAGACCTTAGGATTGGCGAAGTCGTTTCTCGTTTATTCCGATTGGGAAGAGCCGATGCCGTGACTACTTCGCCCTCACGTCGAAGCACACGAGCTTCTCATGGTAGCGGATGTAAAGCCGGCCATCGAGGATGACTGGATGGGCCCACGCGTCGTTGCGGGCCTCGGCGAAGCGGAGCTGGCCTTTCACTTCAAACTTGTCGGCTGCCGGATGGAGCAGGCGGAGCCAACCGTCCTCCGAGTAGGCGTAGAGCCGGCGATCGGCCCAGAGCACGGCGCCCTTCACGAACTCCGGCTCGGTAAAGAGCGTTTCACCCGTCCTGGCGTCGACGGCGGCCCAGCCTTTGCGGCCCTGATAGAAGGATCCGTAGAGCTTGCCGTCCACGTGGACGAGGCTGGCCTGGCAGGTTTCGAGTTTCGAGGTCCACCCCTCCTCCACACCCGGATCGCCGCCCTGTTTGTTCGGCGGCGTGAAACGATAGAAGCGGCCCGGAGGCCCATGCGGCGCGGTCATGAACACGCCGTCGCCGAGGAAGGTCGGCATCATGGCGAGCACGTTGTAGGTGGTGGGAATGCGCTTCGTCCAAATCAGCCGTCCGTCGTTCGCGTCGACGGCGAACAAATGACGCAGCGAGCAGCCGATGAGCAGGCGGCGGCCGGCATACTCGACGAGGATGGGGGAAACATAGCTGGCGTTCTCGACGGTTTTCTCTGCGCCCGAGTCGATCAGCGGCGGACTTTTCCAGAGCGTCTTTCCGGTGACTTTGTCCATCGCAACGACGAGCGCGTCACTGCCGCCGGCAACGGCGTAGACCGCTTTGGCGTCGACCAGCAGGCATTCACTGAGTCCCCAGGTGATGTTCTTTCCTCCGAACGTCTCCAGGAGATTGACGGCCCACTGCTCGCGGCCGTTGGCCGCATCGAAAGAAGCCACTCGGCCATGGGCGTTCTGGAGGTAGATGCGGCCCCGGTTGTAGGCGGCGGTGGCGCGGGCGCCGGGATAGGGATCCTTCCACGCGGCGCCATTGGTGGCGGTCCACAGGGTTTTGCCGGCGAGATCGAGGGCGACGAGGTGGAGCCGCCCGTCGACGTCACCGGTGATGAACAGCCGGTCGTTCGAAAAGACAGGGGACGAGAAGCCGCGCCCGAGATTGGTCATCGTCCAGAGCGCGGCGGGCCCGGTCGCGGGCCACTCGGGGAGCAGGCCGCGTTCGTCGGAGATCCCGTCGCGTTTCGGCCCTCGGAACTGCGGCCAGCCCGGTTCGTCGCTGGCGACGAGTCGGGCCTGTGCCGAAGCGGCTCTTGCTTCCGGTCGGCCAATGGCGGGCAGCAGGAGCGCCGCAGCCCCGAGGGTGATGTTGAGGGCGATCGAACGAAGTGTTTTCATGGATGGAACGCGGGGAGTATGCCCGATGATCCGGCGTCGGCAAATCGGCCTTTCAGGAAGGAGGATGGCTGGGTCTCCGGAAATGCCCGTCACCCAAATGTCGCTGGCCTGTCACCGGTGGGCCGGGCTACTTTCCGCGTTCTTATGGCCGGATTGGTCAAAAAATTTACCGCAGCGCACTTCCTCAACCGCGAGCTCAGCTGGCTTGAATTCAACCAGCGTGTGCTCGACGAGGCGCTCGATCCGCGGTCGCCGCTGCTCGAGAGGGTGAAGTTCTTCTGCATCGTCAGCTCCAACCTCGACGAGTTCTTCGAGGTTCGCGTCGCGGGCCTCAAGCAACAGGAGGAAAGCCACGTCGTCGAACGGTCGCCTGACGGCCGGACGGCTTCCGAGACGCTGAGGGACATCCGCAAACGGGTCCTGAAGATGGTCGACCAGCAGAACCGGTGCTGGCGTGACGAACTGGTTCCGTCGCTGGCGAAGAAGCGGATCCGGTTCCTCTCCGTCGCGGAGATGGGTGCGGCCGACCGGGCCTTCGTTGAGACCTATTTCCGCAAGGACGTCGCGCCCGTGCTCACGCCGCTGGGCGTCGATCCCTCGCATCCTTTCCCCCAGCTCCTCAACAAGACGCTCAATCTGATCGTCCAGCTCCAGACCGTCCACAACGGCGAGGTCCGCAACCGCATGGCGATCGTGCAGGTGCCGCGCGTCCTGCCTCGCCTCGTGCCGCTGCCGCGCGAAGACGGCCGCCGCGACTACGTCTTCCTCGCGAACATCATCCGCGAAAACCTCAACGACATCTTTCCCGGGACGCTCATCACTGGCGCGTGGGCCTTCCGGGTCACCCGGAACAGCGAGCTCTACATCGACGAAGAGGACGTGGCCAACCTGCTCAAGGCCGTCGAAGCCGAACTCCACAACCGCCGCCGGGGCGACGCCGTCCGCCTGGAAGTCGAGGTCGACTGTCCGCCCGACATCCGCGCCAAGCTGCTGGAGAATCTCCAGCTCGCGCAGGAGGACCTCTACGTCATCGACGGGCCGATCAACCCCACGCGGTTGATGGCGGTCTGCGACGGCGACCATTCGCCCGAGCTGCGCGATCCGCCGTTCATCGCGCCCGTGACCCCGGCGCTCAGGGGCGTGACCGACATCTTCGCCGCCGTGCGGACGAGGGACGTGATGATGCACCATCCGTTCGAGAGCTTCTCGAGCTTCGTGGATTTCCTCAAGCAGGCCGCGACCGATCCGGACGTGCTCGCGATCAAGCAGACGCTCTACCGGACGTCGGGCGACATGCGCATCGTCGGTTCCCTGATGGAGGCGGTGCGAAACGGCAAGCAGGTCACCGCCGTCGTGGAGTTGAAGGCGCGCTTCGACGAGGCGAACAACATCAAGTGGGCTCGGCAGCTCGAGGAGGCGGGCGTGCACGTCGTCTACGGCCTCGTGGGCTACAAGGTCCATTCGAAGATGTGCCTGGTCGTCCGCAAGGACCCCGACGGCATCCGGCGCTACGTCCATCTCGGCACGGGCAACTACAACCCGACCACCGCGCGCTTCTACACCGACGTCGGCCTGTTCACCTGCAACCCCGACATCGGCGAAGACGTGGGCGACCTCTTCAACCTGCTCACCGGTGTCTGCCAGTTCCAGGGCACGCGCAAGCTGCTCGTCTCGCCCTTCACGATGCATTCGCGGATCAATGAACTAATCGCACGCGAGGCGGAGAACGCGAAGAAAGGCCTGCCCGCCCGCATCATCGCGAAGATGAACGCCCTGGTGGACCGGGAGACCATCGAGTCGCTCTACCGCGCGTCGCAGGCCGGGGTGAAGATCGAGCTGATCATCCGCGGTGTCTGCTGCCTGCGGCCGGGCGTGCCCGGGCTGAGTGAGAACATCACCGTCCGCTCGATCATCGACCGCTTCCTGGAACATTCCCGCGTCTTCCACTTCGCCAATGCGCTCCGTCCCGAGGCCTACGTCGGGAGCGCCGACTGGATGCCACGAAACTTCTTCAAGCGGATCGAGACTGTTTTCCCGGTCGAGGACGGCAACCTGCTCGAGCGGATCAAGGTCGAGATCCTGGAAACGCAGCTCGGCGACAACGTGAAGTCGCGGATCCTCCAGCCGGACGGTTCCTACGTCATCCCGCCGCTGAAGCGGGGAACGGAGGCCTGCCGCAGCCAGTCGGAGTTCATCGACCTCGCGCTCGAGACCAGCACGCGCCGCCCCAAGGCGGCCAAACGAAAGTTCGCCCAGGTCAAGGTCCGCAGGAAACCGGAGGAGTAGTCCGGCACCCCGCTGATTCCGGCAGACGCGGCTTTCGATCATGCCCGGCGATCCCTAGCCTCGCCGGCGGTGACCGTCATTGAAGCCATCCAGCTGGGTTCCTCGCGTTTGGAGAATGTGGGCGTGGAGTCGCCGCGGTTGAACGCCGAAATGCTCGTCGCGGATGCGCTGGATGTCCGGCGGCTTTCGCTCTTTCTGGATTCACGCCGCCGGCTCAGCGCGGAACAGGCGGCCGCCTTCGAGGCCGCCCTGCGCCGCCGCGAAGCCCGCGAGCCGATCCAGCACATCCTGGGAACCGCTGAATTCTTCGGCCGGGTCTTCCGGGTGAACCGCCACGTCCTCGTTCCCCGGCCGGAGACCGAGCTGTTGGCGGAGTGGGCGCTGCAAACGCTCGATGAATCCTCCCGGACGGAGCCCGCCGTGCTCGACTTTGGCACCGGCAGCGGCTGTCTCGCGATCACGCTGGCTCTGGAGCGGAAGAGCGCCGTCGTGCACGCGGTGGATGTCTCGCCGGAGGCACTTGCGGTGGCGAAGGCCAATGCGGCTTCACTCGGGGCCGGAGTGGCCTTCCACCTGGGCGACGGCTTCACCGCGTTGCCGAGCGGTTTGCTCCTCGACGGCATTGTGAGCAACCCGCCCTACATCCCGTCGGCCGAGATTGCCGGGCTCGATCCCGAGGTGCGCGACCACGATCCGCTGCTTGCCCTTGACGGCGGGGCCGACGGCCTTGGCTTCTACCGACGTTTGGCGGTGGCGGCTCCGGGTCGCCTGAAGGACGGCGGGTGGCTGGCCGTGGAATTTGGGGACGGACAGGGCGGCGACCTCCTCGGGATCTTCGGCGCGGCGCCGTGGTCCGGAGCCGAGGTCCGGGCGGATGATGCCGGGCGCGGGCGCATGCTGCGGGTGTTCTGCCGCCATTGACCCGCCTCCATGAATCCCTTTGTGCAATTCCGGTCCCCGGTTTACGCATTGCCCCGCCAACCAAGTCCGACATGAGCGCATCTCCTCCCTCCTTCGCCGTCAACCTGGTCAACGTGACCAAACGTTTCGGCGCGCAGGTGGCCGTGAACAACCTGTCCCTGCAGGTGCCCACCGGATCGATCTACGGCTTCATCGGGCCGAACGGTTCCGGGAAGACCACGACCATCCGGATGATCCTGCACATCTTCCTCGCCGATTCGGGCACGGTCGAAGTGCTCGGCCGGCAGGGCACGCGTTCGGCCAATGACGACATCGGCTATCTCCCGGAGGAGCGCGGCCTCTACAAGAAGATGACCGTCCGCCGGATGCTCCTCTACTACGCGGCGCTCAAGGGCGTGTCGGAGAAGGTGGCCGGGCCGGAAGTGGACCGATGGCTCGAGCGCATGGATCTGACGCCTTGGGCGAAGAAGAACGTCGAAGCGCTTTCAAAAGGCATGGCGCAGAAGGTCCAGTTCATCTCCGCCGTCCTCTCAAAACCCAAGCTCCTCATCCTCGACGAGCCGTTCTCGGGGTTGGATCCCGTCAATCTCGAGGTCCTCCGCAGCGCCATCCTCGATGTCCGCAATCTCGGCACCACGGTGATCTTCTCCACCCATAACATGACCACGGCCGAGGAGATGTGTGACTACATCTTCATGATCTACCGCGGCAACAAGGTGCTCGACGGCACGCTCGCCACCATCCGCGCCACCTACGGCGAGGATACGATCCGGCTCCGCGTCCAGGGTGGCCGGGCCGCGCTCCAGGGCGTCGAGGGGGTCGAGGTCACCCGGGACTTCGGCCAGCATCTGGAGATCCGCAATCCCGGCGATCCGCAGGCGCTGCTCCAATGGATCGCGGCGAAGGCCCGCGTCGAACTCTTCGAAGTCACGACGCCTTCGCTGCACGACATCTTTGTCCGCATCGCCCGACCGGAAACCAAAGAGGAAGCCAATGCGTAAGATCTGGACCGTCGCCAAGACCGAATACCTCAACGCCGTCCGTTCAAAGGCGTTCATCATCGGCATCGTCATGCTGCCCGTCATGATGTCCGGCAGCCTGGTCGTGGGACAGCTGACCAAGGACAAGGTCGACATCCGCCCGCGCAAGCTCGCCGTCGTCGACCAGTCCGGCTGGCTGGCGGAGAAGATCGAGGCCCGGGCCAGGACGCGGAACGAGAAGGACATCTTCGATCCGGCCAACAAGACGAGGCAGATCCGTCCGTCGTTCGTCATCGAGCGCATCGACGCGAAGTCCGCCGACGAGAACGTCGAGGTCGCCCTGTCCGAACGCGTGCGGAAGAAGGACCTCTTCGCGTTCCTCATCCTCCGGTCCAACATCGTCGACCCCGCCGCGACCAACACGGTGTCCTACTTTACCGAGACCGCGTCGTTCATGGAGCTGCCCAACTGGCTCAACGGCGTGCTCACCGACGAGATCACCCGCAAACGCTTCGAGGGCTCGGGAGTCGACCAGGCACTGGTGGCCAGGCTCACCAGGCCCGTCAACGTCCGGCAGCTTGGCCTGACCCAGGTCGACCAGTCCGGCCAGGTGGTCAAGGCCAAGGAGACCAACCGCGCCGCCACCTTCCTGATCCCGTTCGCCTCGATGATGATGATGTTCATGCTCGTCATGTCCTCCGCGCCCGCGCTGCTCAACAGCGTGCTGGAGGAAAAGATGCAGAAGATCGCCGAGGTGCTGGTTTCGTCCGTGACACCGTTTGAGCTGATGACCGGCAAACTGCTCGGCACGCTTTTCGTCTCGCTGACCTTGTCCGTGCTCTACATCGGCGGCGCCGCGCTGCTCATGACGCAGATGGCGCTGACCGGGTATGTGGACCCGTCGCTGATCCTCTGGTTCCTCGTCTTCCAGCTGCTGGGACTGCTCATCTTCGGCGCCGTGTTCATCGCGATCGGGTCGGCGTGCAGCGAGATCCGCGACGCGCAGAGCCTGATGACGCCGGCCATGATGATGATCGTCCTGCCGATGTTCTGCCTCGTGCCCGTGCTGGAATCACCCTCCAGCACCTTCTCCCGCGCCATCTCCCTCTTTCCGCCGGCCACGCCGATGCTCATGACCCTGCGCATCGCTTCGAAGCCCGGGCCGCCCCTCTGGGAAATCCTGCTGGGCGTCGTGCTCTGTTCTGCCTTCACCATCTTCTGCCTCTGGGCGGCCGCGAAGGTCTTCCGCATCGGCATCCTCTCGCAGGGCCAGGCGCCCACCGTCGGCAAGATGATCAAGTGGGTGTTCTCGAAGTGATGGAACCGACATCCGGTGTCTGGCCCCAAGGCGCGGAGCGCCGAAAGAAAGTAGCCCACAGCGCGAGCTGTGGGATCTGTCGTTGAGAATCTCCAGCCCCAGCGGGGCGGCAGAACCTCCCGCACACCTTCCTCCACCACGATTCTGTCGCCCCTCCCCGGGGCTTATCCTTTTCCCGACCCCAACCCACGGCTCACGCCGTGGGCTACTTTCT
>JAYUUX010000558.1:0-2288 GCA_043754645.1 Verrucomicrobiales bacterium
CGCTCCGGCCGCCCCGGCAATCTCGTCCGCATCGAAGGCGGGCAGGTCGTGAACGAGGACGAGCTCCGCACGGCCCGCGAAACCGCGTCGCACGCCACCGGCAACGCGAACTGGACCAACACGGCGGGCTTCGAATGGGACTGCTTCACCTTCACTCGGGTCGTCTTCAAGTCGGATCCGGGCCCGGCCGCGAACCGAGGCCGCCTCCGGTGGCTGGGTTGGTGGGTGGACTACCCCGACGCCGACCTCAACTTCTCGTTCCGCCTGCAGCAACTCACCTCGATCAGGGCCGATCCGGACGGGCGCGTGTTGAAGTTCACCGACCCGATGCTTTCGCGCTATCCCATGCTCTACATCGAGCACGCGGGATACATGCGCCTGAGCGACGGCGAGGTCCTGGCCCTGCGGAAGTATCTCCGGAACGGCGGCGTGATGTTCGTGAACGACTTCTGGGGGACCGAAGAGTGGGAGGGATTTGCCAGGGAGATGGGCCGCGTGCTGCCGGAGCAGACGTGGACCAATCTGACGACAGCCCATCCGGTGTTCCACAGCGTGTTCGATCTCCGCGGTCCGATGCGCCGTTTCCAGGTGCCCACGCTCCAGTTCTGGAACCCCGACCACGATCCCGACGACCCGCGTTCACCGCCGCTCCAGGGAGTCGACCGGGGAGCGGGTTCCGCGGAGATGCACGTCCGCGCGTTGCTCGACGACCGCCAGCGCGTCATGGTCCTGGCGGTCCACAACAGCGACCTCGGCGACGGTTGGGAACGCGAGGGCCAGAACGAGGACTACTTCAACACCTTCTCCGAGAAGATCGCCTATCCGTTCGGCATCAACATCGTCTTCTATCTGATGACGCATTGACGGCGATCGCCGGGTGGCGCGTCACTCCGGCGGCGCATGGGTCGGGACGCTGCAGGAACACCGTTCCCCGGCCGGCTTCAACGAATAGGCCCCGCCCGCGGGACAGCCGGGTTTGTGTTCGATGTAGGCGGACGGCCCGAACAGGTCCGCGTCCGAAGGAGCCGCGTCGGTGGCCTTCCTGTTCTCGAGCGCCCATCGCAGTTTGGCGCCGTCGATGTTTCGTTGGTTGATGGCGCAGGCCCGCGCCCGCGCCGCATCGATGGCGTTCTTGAAGCCGGGAATCGCGATGGCCGCCAACAGGCCGATGATCGCGACGACGATCATGATTTCGACGAGGGTGAATCCGTGTGGAGGTTTCATGGCAACATTCATGGTCCGGGGATGAATTGGGCCGTGCCCGGCGGTCCGAGGCTGCGGCGAGGGATTGAACGGCGCGGGCCCGGGAAAGTTGCGCGGCGATTTCCGACGCGCCGGTCCATGGAGCGACCCGGCCGTCCATGAGCGGACGCGGTGGAGGCGGCCCCGGGGCGAGGGGCAAGATTTGCCAAGTTTCCCGGGAACTCACGCCTTGTGAACACGGAGACCGGGCTGTTAGACGTTGCCCCGGCGCGTGTGTTTTCCGGCCATACCATGAGACGCCCCATCCGGAAGTCCGCCCTTACGATCCTCTTCCTCGCACTGGCGTATTTCGTCACCGGCCGGCTTGGATTGCTGCTGCCGGCGTTCGGCTCGCAGATCACCCTCATCTGGCTGCCCACGGGCATCGCGGTGGCGGCGTTGATGCGTTGGGGATCCGCCTCCTGGCCGGGCATCTCGCTCGGGGCGCTGGCGGTGAACCTTGCGGTCGGCGCGTCGTGGCCGGTGGCGCTGGGGGTCACGACGGGAAACACCGTGGGGCCGCTGGTCGCGGCGTGGGCGTTGCGAAGGATGGGGTTTCATCCGGCCTTTGACAGGTCCCGTGACATCCTCCTGCTCGCGGCGGCGGCGGCGCTCGGGATGGTGGCGACCTCCGGCCTCGGGGTCGCGACGCTGTCGCTGGCCGGGACGTTGGAGCCGGCGGCGCGCGTTCAGGCGTGGCTGACGTGGTGGGCGGGGGACGCCCTCGGCGTGATCGCCGCCGCGCCGTTGGTGCTCACGTTCAGCCGGGCGGAATTGGGTTTGATCCTGCGGCGCGGCCCGGAGCTGCTTCTTTGGATCGTCGCAACGGCGACGGCCACCTGGGCCGTGTTCATCGCCAACCACGGTGCGTCGCCGGGTGGCGCCCTGGCCTTGGCTTTCGTTCCTCTGCCTTTTGTGGCGTGGGCGGCGCTGCGTTTCGGCCCGTTCGGAACATCCATTGGCCTGATCCTGCTCGGTGTGGGCGCGGCCTACGGCACCGCGACGCGGAGCGGCCCTTTCTACCGGTCCGATCCGCTCCAGGAGGT
>JAYUUX010000559.1:0-3083 GCA_043754645.1 Verrucomicrobiales bacterium
GCGTTGATCGACGCGATGATCCTGGGCAACGGGGAATTGATGTAGCCCTCGAGATCGCCGTTCACATACCCGACCCCGCCCGCGGCCGCTCCTGCCGCCGCCACGGCCACGCAGCCGGTCTGGGTGACGACGAGAACCATGGCCAACAGCAGCACAAGCACGGTGGAAAGGATGCGTCGAATCGTAAGCATGGCCCTCAATAGAAGCCCGACGCGGAAAACCGAAAGCGGATTCTTTCTGCCTCCCGGCTCGGCCTGAACGATGCGGTCCAAGGCAGGGCGGGCTTCCAACCTGCCCCATGCTGACCAGGGTTTTCGCACCGCCGGGCATCCCGATACACCCGCACCAGTTAGTTCCGCCTCGGGAGCGCCATGGGCAGGCAAGATGCGCTGCCCTACCCTGAAGCAGCCGCTTCGCGGCCGCATTTGGGCTGCACTATCCCGGCTCAGAGGCGCCTCTTGATCTCCTGCACGAACACGGCGGACAAGGGACGATCGCCGAACGAACCGTGGCGGACGAGCACCCGCGTCGTCTTCTCGGGCAGGTTCCGCACACGGATGAACACCTTGCCGCCGCCCTCCGTCTTGGCGTCGAAGAGCGTGAAGGGTCCGTCGGTGTTCTCTTTGACGTCCTTGTAGCGAAGCTCAGTGAGGGTCTTGCGAGTCGCGGCGACCACCTTGTCGTGGGTCACCAGCAGATCCGCAGTGTAGTCCGAAGCCGATGCGGTCGTCAGGGCCTCCTCGAAGGCGAAGCAGCCGGAAAACATCAGCGTTCCCACAAGCAACAACACCGATACGACTGCTCGAACGCTCATGCCTTCGACTTGGATCATTCGCATCTCCAGACGCTCGCAACCGGACCGCTGTTCAACAACCCATGCGTCAGTCGCCCGCCAAGGAATCTCGGCTTGCCTCGCTCGTTTTCGAGCAATACCTCTTACTCTCATGAATGGAGAGCATCTGGGTTCCTTGATGGGCTTTGTAACGACGTTGGAACTAGCAGTCCTGGGCGGCGTTCCCTTGGTAACAGCCATCTTGTTTCTCCGACGGCAGAAACGACTCGGCAAACAAGACGAACCATTCACCAAGACGATCAAGCATTTCATGATCCTCATTGTAATCCTCATGTTCCTCGCCTTCTTAGGTAGCATGGGACGAGGCGATTTTTGACCGCACGAGCGTTTAGGCCAACGAAGTCAGCACTACGGTCGCCCACTTCACTTACCTTTCTTCTTCGCCTTCGGCTTCTCCGGTGCTGGCGGTTCCCATAGCTCGATCTTGTTTCCTTCCGGATCCATGACCCAGCCGAACTTGCCGAACTCCGAATCGTCGCGCTTGGGATCGATCTTCACGCCCTCCTTTTTCAACTGCTTCAACAACGCGTCGAGGTCGGCCACGCGGAAGTTGATCATGAACGGCGCCTTGCTGGGCGCGAAGTAGCCGGTGTCGGCGTCGAAAGGGTTCCAGACCGTGTGCGACGTCGCACCGGACGGCTCCTTTTCGGTGCCTGAGAACACGACGTAGCCGGATTCGTCGAGCGGCAGACCGAGGTGCTTCACATACCAGGCGCGGAGCGAATCGGGGCTGGATGACTTGAAGAAGACGCCACCGATTCCGGTTACCCTCGTTTTCATGGTGGAAGCATCCCGGCGACGTCGGTCTTGGCAAGCGCCAGTTGTTGACCGTAGCTTCGCGCCAGACCCAATTCCCGTCCGGCGGCGGAGGCTCACGCCTCGAAAGCGTGTTGAATTCCGCAACGCTCCGGGAGGTCAGCATCACCAACATGAAAACACGCCTTTCCCTGTTCGGAGCCCTCATCGCCGGATTCGCCACCGCCGCCTCGGCCGCGACCCAGTGGGTCACCTACGAACCCAAGGCCGGCACCGCCAACGGCAAACACATCGTGTTCCTTTCCGGCGACGAGGAATACCGCTCCGAAGAATCCGGCCCCCAGCTGGGCAAAATGCTCAGCCAACGGCATGGCTTCAAGGTCACCGTCCTCTTCTCCCAGGATCCCGACGGCACGATCAACCCGAACAACTCGACCAACGTGCCCGGAATGCACCTGCTCGGATCGGCCGATCTGGTGATCAACCAGTTCCGCTTCCGCGAACTGCCCGATGCGGACATGAAGCACTTCGTCGACTACCTCGACGCCGGCAAACCCATGATCGTCGTCCGCACGGCATCACACGCCTTCAACTATACGAAGAACAAGCAAAGTCCCTACGCCAACCACTCCTTTGGCGCCAAAGGCGGCGGTTTCGGCGGGATGACGGTCGGGCATTCCTGGACCTACCACCACGGTCATCACGGCAAGGAAGCCGCCCGCGGTCTGGTCGACGGCAAGAACGCCAAGCACCCGATCCTCAACTCCGTCACCGACGTCTTCGGACCCAGCGACGTCTACGGTGTGAACCCCGATTTCCCGGCCGACGCCGTCGTCCTGATGCATGGCCAGACATTGAAAGGAATGAAGCCCGACGACGCGCCGAACCTGAACAAGGCCATCATGCCGATGGTCTGGCTGCGCGACTACAGGGCCCCTTCCGGCAAGACGGCCAAGATCCTCAGCACCTCAATCGGCGCCGCCATCGATCTCCAGAGCGAAGACCTGCGCCGTTTGTTCGTCAACGCGAGCTACCACATGACCGGCCAGACCGTTCCCAAGAAGGCGGACGTGGCCTGGATGGAAGACTTCCAGCCGTCGATGTTCGGATTCAACACCTTCAAGAAGGGCGTGAAAGTTTCCGAGCACCTCCCAAAGTAAGCATCCCAGACGCGGGTAAACCACCGCACGCGGCAGCATGGATCCGCGTCGATTCGGAGAAGCGTGTCGACCGGCCCGATCATGAAGCGGCTTGCCCGCATTGGTCATTTCGCCGGAAGCTCGCCCTCGAGCAACTCGGATAAAGTCCCTGCCGCTCGAGGCCGGTCGGGCAAGAGTCTTTAACTCGACAGACCGGCCTCGTGCTTCAACTCAATCTTCATCAGGGCCGGTGTGGCGAAATGGCATACGCGGAGGACTTAAAATTCGGGTTCTACCGGTTTCAGGGACATTCTTGATGATTCAAGAAACACGCG
>JAYUUX010000560.1:0-6323 GCA_043754645.1 Verrucomicrobiales bacterium
ACGGTCTCCTTACGAAGGTCATCTTCGACAAGAACCCTCAGAACGAGTTCTACGTGGAGGAGAGCTTCCCGCTCGACTGGATGTTCCCCTACCTGACCCCTTTCGGCGTGATCATGAAGATCAACCGCGAACCCCTCGCCGAGCTTAGCCAGGACATCGTCGATCGCGACCATCGCTATTGGAGCGAATACATGGAGCGGACGATCGGCAAATGGCTGACCTACGAGACCTCGCTGAGCAACATCTGCCAATGGGCCGAGAGGACCTACCTCCACGGAGACTACAAAGGATTCACCGGGGACCGGAAATTTGTGCGCGATGACAACGCCCAAAAGGCATTCTCGAAGCTGCGCAGCTCGATCGCGGGCGTCTATGCTTGGCGACTGGGCCTGATGGGCGGAGTGCCGACCCCGCCCCAGTATGCGCCGAAGACCCAGGCGGAACGTGAGCGCATGCTCAAGGAAGCCGAGTTCGCCCTGAAGCAGGCGTTGGCCCTGTGTCCCTACAGCCCGGAAGCGGTCTACCGCCTGATCAATCTGCTGGCGCCCCAGAACCGGTTCGAGGAGGCCCTGATGGTGGCGAAGACATGCCTCAAGTTCGATCCGGACAACGGCGCGATCGTGGGCCTGGTCCGAGACCTGGAGCGCATGAGCAAGGGCGGGAACGCGGATGTGATGAAAGATGCCTGGAAGGTCTTCGGTCAGGCCCTTGCCGCAAAGGCGACCAACGAGGCGGTCAACGTCCTCGACCAGATCGTTCAGTCGCCGACGGCCGACGCCGCGTCGGTGATCGAGGCGGTCAAGTATTACAGCCAATGGGGAATGTTGCCCAGGGTCGAGGTCGGCATGCGGCGCTTCGTCATGATCCAGCCCGACAATCCGGAGGCGCACTACGATCTCGCGGCGATCGAGGCGATGGGCGGCAAGACGACGCAGGCGCTCGATTCGCTGAGGACGGCGATCCGTTTGAGCAATCAGCGCCTGGCCACCAACGCGAAGGCTCCCGACCTCAAGGCGGCGGGAGCCGCGGACCAGCGGTTCCAAGGACTACGAACTCTCCCTGGCTACGCCAGCGCGATCGAAGGGAAATGACCGGACTAGCAGTTCTTTGCGGCACGGTGCGTCGCAATAGGACATTTAACTGGTTTGGGATTGAACTGCGAAGTTCCGCTGTGGTTCCTTCTCCGGACCAATTCCCTTAACAAGATCGCTGCTGTGGCTGCCAAAGACGACTACCTGATAGATTTTCTCGTGGAGATGGGCTCGGTTGACCCCGGTCAACTCGCCCAAATCCGTGAAGAGGCAGAAGCCAAGGGCGACGGAGTTGTCGACACTCTCGTGGCGAGGAAGGTCGTGTCCGCCGAAGCCGTCGGCCAGGCCAAGGCCGGTCACTTCGGCGCGGAGTATGTGAACCTGTCGTCCCAGCGGCTTTCGGACGACATCATCGCCCTCGTTCCGAGGCACGTCGCGAAACGCTACCGGGCGATCCCCGTGGCCAAGAACGGCGGCACCGTCTCCATCGCGGTCAGCGACCCGTCCGACCTGGACATGGCCGACAGCATCCAGCGCATGGTGCGCGGGGACGTTGCGTGGTGTGTCGCCACGGACGCCGACATCGACAATGCCCTCAAGCGCTATTACGGCGGCGATGACGAAGCCGGCAAAGTCGCCCAGGACATCACCGAGGGGAATGTCGCCGTCACGGCCAAGACGGCCAAAAAGAAGCTCGAAGACACCAAGGCCGGCGCGGACGACACCGACGCGCCGATCATCAAGCTGGTGAACCAGGTCATCGTCGAGGCCTTCAAGATGCGGGCGTCCGACATCCATCTTGAACCTCTCGCGAAGAACTTCCGCCTTCGCTACCGCATCGACGGTGTTCTGGTCGAGATGAAGGGACCGCCTAAGCAGCTCCAGGCGTCGGTCGTGGCCCGTCTGAAGATCATGTCGAACATGTCCATCTCGGAGAAGCGCATTCCCCAGGACGGACGCATCCAGGCCAATGTCGGAGGCAAGACTATCGACCTTCGTGTGTCCGTCATTCCGACATCCCACGGCGAGAGCGTTGTCATGCGTATTCTCGACAAGGAGGGATTGCGGCTCGGGTTGGCCGAGTTGGGATTCTTCTCGGACGACCAGCAGACGTTCGAACGTCTCATCGGTCTTCCGGACGGAATCATCCTTGTCACCGGCCCGACAGGTTCCGGCAAGACCACCACGTTGTATTCCTGCCTCAACTTCATCAACCGGCCTGACCGGAAGATCATCACGGTCGAGGACCCCGTCGAATACGTCCTGGCCGGCATAAACCAGGTCCAGGTCAACGAAATCGTCGGCCTATCCTTCTCGATGGCCCTGCGGGCCATGCTGCGTCAGTCGCCCAACATCATCATGCTGGGAGAAATCCGTGACTTGGAGACCGCGACCATCGCGATCAACGCGTCGCTGACGGGCCACTTGGTCTTCTCAACCCTCCACACAAACGACGCCCCCGGTGCCGTCACCCGTCTCGTCGATATCGGAGTGAAGCCGTTCTTGGTCGCGTCCGCCACGCGGGCGCTCATGGCCCAGCGTCTGGTGCGCAAGATCTGCAAGAAGTGCGGCGCGTTTTATTCACCGCCGGAAACCGAATTCCGCATGCTGGACCTCGATCCTGCGCAGCACCCGGATGCCAAATTCCGCCGGGGGCCGGGATGCGACAGCTGCACCAACGGCCACCGCGGCCGCTTCGGCATTTTCGAGGTCTTTTGCATCGATGACGAGGCCCGCAAGTTGATCTACGAACAGGTCCCGACCTCGGTGCTCCGCGTGCGGGCCCGTGAAATGGGAATGCGGACGCTCCGGGAGGACGGAATCCGCAAGGTCCTCGCCGGCCTGACGACCCCGGAAGAAGTGATCAAGGCGACGACCAATGACCACGAGTGACCCGTTCCTGAAAGACTCCCCGAAGAATACCTGAGCTATGTCGTATACGATGTCAGACCTTCTCCAGCTCGTCGTGAGCGAAGGAGCAGCCGACCTCCACCTCCGGGTCGCCACTGCGCCGGCGATCCGTTTGCACGGCATCTTGGTGCGCGTCAATGGCCCGAAGTTGAAGCCCGAAGACACCGAGGAGCTGATGCGCAGCATCACCTCCGAGGACCATATCCAGCAGGTCCGTGAACGGGGCGGAGCCGACTTCGCTTTCGCCTTCGGCGACCAGGCGCGGTTCCGTGTCTCCGTCTTCAAGGAGAAGGGCAACTTCGCCCTCGTCCTGCGGCAGATCCCGTCCAAGATGCTGACCTTGGAGCAGATCGGCCTTCCACCCGAAACGATCCACAATCTTCTCCACAAGCCGCGCGGACTCATCCTCGTGACCGGCCCGACCGGATCGGGGAAGACGACGACGCTCGCCTCGATGATCAACATGATGAACGAGGAGCGCGATGATGCGCACATCATCACCATCGAGGACCCGATCGAGTATTACCACACGCACAAGAAAGCCGTGGTGACGCAGCGCGAAGTCCACATCGACGTGCCCAGTTTCGCCGAAGCCCTGCGTCGCGCCCTCCGCCAGGACCCCGACATCATCCTCGTCGGCGAGCTTCGTGATCTCGAGACCATGGAGGCGGCGATCACCGCGGCCGAGACGGGCCACTTGGTCTTCGGCACGCTGCACACGACAGGTGCGGCCAAAACCATTGACCGTATCACCAACGCCTTTCCGCAGAACCAGCAGGACCAGATTCGAATCCAGCTGTCGACCGTCCTTCAGGCGGTGATTTCGCAGCTGCTCCTGCCTCGCGCCGACAAGCCGGGCCGAGTGGCAGTCTACGAGATCATGGTCAACACGCCCTCGATCGCAGCGCTCATCCGTGACAACAAGACCTTCCGAATCGGTTCGGACATCCAGACCGGGGCGAAATACGGCATGGTCACGTTGGATGGCTACCTGATGGAGAAGTATCAAAAAGGCCTCATCTCGCGCGACGACTGCATCACCAAGTCCTATGATCCGGGGACAATGATCCAGAAGTTCCAGGAGATGGATGCAGCCGCCGGCACCCAGTGATTTCACGCGGAAAACCCATTTGGAGATAAAACGATGTCCGACCCGCTTCTGCAGCTGATCAGGGAGAAAGGCCTGCTTGATGACATGCAGTTCGAAGAAGTCATGTCCGAGCACACGCGAACCGGGAAACCGGCCAGCGAGGTGCTGGTCAATTTCGGCTTCGTCGACACCCGCACCCAGCTCCAACTGATGGCCGACCAGCTCGGCACCGAGGTGGTGGACCTGTCCGGCGTTCAATTCACTCCCGAGTTGCTCAAGACCGTTCCGGGGAACATCGCGCGCCTCCACCAGGTCGTTCCCGTTGCGGAATACGGCTCAACCCTCCAGGTCGCGCTGGCCCAGCCACTCAACCCGTCGGTGATGGATGAGCTTGGTTTCTCGCTCAAGAGGGATGTCGTCCCGGTGGTCGCGGATCCGAAGCAGATCCTGAAAGTGATCCAGGAACGGTATGGTCCCGAGACCGGTTCGGTCCGCGAGGCGGCCCAGGACATCAAGAAGGATCCGAAACTCACCAAGGAAGCCGCAAAGGTCGCTGCCGGCGAGTCCGACGCGGAGGACATGGTGAACGAGGCTCCGATCGTCAAATTCGTGAACCTCGTCCTCCAACAGGCGGTGCAGGACCGGGCTTCGGACATCCACTTCGAGCCTTTCGAGGACGAGTTCAAGATCCGCTACCGGGTGGACGGGGCGCTGTATGAGATGGCCCCTCCGCCGAAGGATTTGGCGCTTCCGGTCATTTCGCGCATCAAGGTCATGTCCAACTTGGACATCTCCGAGAAACGACTTCCTCAAGACGGACGTATCAGCGTTCCAATCGGCGGAAAACAGATCGATCTCCGTGTATCGACCCTTCCAACGCAGTTTGGCGAGTCCGTCGTGCTTCGCGTCCTTGACCGAAGCGCGGTCAATCTGGACTTGGCGACGCTGGGATTCCCGAAGCTGATTCTGGATTACGTTTCCGAAGCGGTGGAGCAGCCCAACGGGATCTTCGTAGTGACCGGACCAACCGGGTGCGGGAAGACCACGACTCTCTATTCATGCCTCCGCCGGGTGAACACGATCGACATCAAGGTCCTGACCGTCGAAGACCCCGTCGAGTTCGACATCGAAGGAATCATGCAGGTAGCCGTCAACGAGGGGGCTGGAATGACATTTGGAAAAGCTCTTCGCGCGTTCCTCCGTCAGGATCCTGACGTGATCATGCTCGGGGAGATGCGCGACCTTGAGACCTCGCAGATCGCGATCCAAGCATCGCTGACCGGCCACTTGGTCTTGAGCACGCTCCATACGAACGATGCTCCCGGAGCAGTGACCCGGTTGGTCGACATGGGGGTTGAGCCGTTCCTGATTTCATCGACACTCCTCGGCGTGCTCGCCCAACGACTGGTTCGGACGGTTTGCCGGAAATGCCGCACTCCGTTTGAACCAACGGAATCCCAATTATCGCAGCTGAATTTGTCCCCGCACGACATTGGCGACAAGGCATTCTACTACGGCCGTGGATGCTCCAATTGCAACGACACCGGTTATAAGGGCCGCAAAGGCATCTTCGAGCTTTTGGTCGTCACGGAACCGATCCGCAATCTGATCAACGAAAGGGCCCCCACAGTTGTTATCCGGCAGAAGTCTGTCGAGTTGGGCATGGTCACGCTGCGCGAGGACGGCTTGCGCGGCATCTTCGACGGTGATACAACCATCGAAGAAGTCGTCAAATACACCTAACCGGGAACTGCTATGCCCACATTCAGCTACGTAGCGATGGATCAGAAGGGTAAGGAGACCAAGGGAACCCTTGACGTCGCCAACCAGAACGAGGCGATTTCCCGAATCAAGGAGATGGGCTATTTCCCGACCAAGGTCGTGGAAATGGATAAAACCGCTCCGAAAAAAGCGACTGCCAAGGGTAAGAAAGGCAAGGGGTCGATGGAACTGCGGATCCCCGGGCTCGGCGGTGGAGTCAAAGCGAAGGTCTTGGCGACGTTTACCCGTCAGTTGGCTACCCTGGTGGAGGCCGGGTTGCCTTTGTTGCGCGGCCTTCGCGTGCTTCAAAAGCAGGAGCGAAATGTGACCCTGAAACGAATCCTCGGAGAGTTGGGCGGGTCCATCGAAGCCGGCAGCACTTTTTCCGAATCGCTGGCCCAGCATCCCAAAATTTTCAACAAGCTGTATGTGAATATGGTCAAGGCTGGCGAACTCGGCGGTGTGCTTGAAATCGTCCTCAACCGTCTCGCCGAGTATCAGGAAAAGGCCCAAAAGCTGAAGAACAAGAT
>JAYUUX010000561.1:0-4462 GCA_043754645.1 Verrucomicrobiales bacterium
TTCGACGAAGCCGCCGTCCGCAAGGTCGTCCGCCTGATCGACCTCAACGAATACAAACGCCGCCAAGCCGCGCCCGGCTTGAAGGTGACCACGAAGGCGTTCGGCGTCGGCCGCCGCATGCCCATCGCGCAGCGGTTCAGGGAGGCCTGAGTGTGAGGCGTCCGCTTGCTTCAAGACGCTTCGCGTCGCTAGCTTCGCCCCATGCCGATCCGTTCGCGTTCTGAAGCGCTGTTTGCCGAGTCGTTGAAATACATTCCCGGCGGGGTGAATTCCCCGGTCCGCGCCTTCCGCGCCGTGGGCGGGACGCCGTTCTTCGTCAACCGCGCCAAGGGTTCCCGCATCTGGGACGTCGATGGCAACGAGCTGATCGACTACGTGGGCACGTGGGGCCCGGCCATTCTCGGCCACGCGGCCGAACCCATCATCTCGGCGGTCAAGGCGGCGGCGGATCACGGCACCAGCTTTGGCATTCCGAATCCCTTGGAACCTGCCATGGCCAAGGCCGTTTGCGAGGCCGTGCCCAGCGTGCAGAAGGTCCGCATGTGCAGCTCCGGCACCGAGGCCTGCATGTCGGCCATCCGTCTGGCGCGCGGTTTCACCAAGCGGGACAAGATCATCAAATTCGACGGCTGCTACCACGGCCACGGCGACTCGCTGCTGGTCAAGGCGGGTTCCGGCGCGCTGACCTTCGGCCACCCGGACAGCGCGGGCGTTCCCGCCGATTTCGCCAAACACACGCTCGTCCTGCCGTTCAACGACCAGGAGGCCGTCAAGGCGGCGTTCGCCTCGCACGGAAACGAGATCGCCGCTCTCATCGTGGAAGGTGTTCCGGCCAACGCGGGCCTCTACTTGCCTAAGCCAGGCTACTACGAGCTGCTGGCCAAGCTCTGCCGGGACAACGGCTCCGTCTTCATCTTCGACGAAGTGATGACCGGCTTCCGTCTGTCGCTTGGCGGCGCGCAGAAGGTCTTCGGGCTCACGCCGGACCTGAGCTGCTTCGGCAAGATCATCGGCGGCGGGTTGCCGGTCGGCGCATTCGGCGGACGGGCGGACATCATGGACTACTTGGCTCCGCTCGGGCCGGTTTATCAGGCGGGCACGTTGAGCGGAAACCCGCTGGCCATGGCGGCGGGATTGGCCGCTCTCAAGGAACTCTCCACGAACGACGGATACGCGACGCTCGACCAGCGGGGGCTGCAGTTTGAAGCCGGCATGAAAGACGCCGCCAAGTCGGCCGGCGTCGCCGTGGAATGGAAACGCATCGGCTCGATGTTCTGCGGCTACTTCACCGAACAGCCGGTCCACAATCTCGCGGACGCCATGAAGTCCGACCGGCAGAAGTTCGCGAAGTTCTTCCACGGAATGCTGGATGCGGGCGTCTACTTCGCGCCGTCGCAGTTCGAGGCCGGTTTCATCTCGCTGGCGCATACACCCCAGGACATTGACACGACGGTCTCGACCGCCGCCAAGGTTCTGAAAGCCCTCTGACGTCCGGATGAAACGCCGCCGCATTTTCTTTGTCTCAGCGGCCGCACTGGTGCTGGTCATTGTTGCGCTCCGGGTGACGGGGCCGGCGTCGGAACCCTCCTACCTCGGCAAGCCGATCACCTACTGGATCGAGCCGTGGCAGCACCACAACATGGAGCCGGAGTCACGCGTGACGGCCGCCTTCGCCGAGATGGACGACAAAGCGATCCGGTGGCTTGTGCGGGCGCTTGATTGGAAACCCTCGTCGTTCCGACGAGCAGCGAACCGGGTGCTGCGCCGTTTCGACATCGTCTGGGCGGATGAACCGGACCGGCGCGAACGCGCTGCCATGGCTCTCGGGGAGATCGGAGCCCGCGCCGTGTCTGCGATCCCAGCGCTGGAGAATCTCCGCACCAACGCAGTTCAACCGAGGGCCGCAGCCTCGCGACACGCCTGCACCGCCGCCCTGATCCTGATCCGACAGGAGCCCATTCCGAAGGCGGTGGAACGCATGCTGCAGGATCCGGATCCGGCGGCATTCGGCGACCTGGCCATGACCCTCGCCTTCCTGGGACGTGCGGCGGTGGAGGCGGTTCCGAGGATGTCGGCCGCGCTGGATGCGACCAATCCGCCCGTCGTGCGGGCAAATGCCGCGATGGCCCTTGGATCGATCCGATCCAGTCCTGCGATCTGCGTCCCCGCGTTGGCCGGCGCGCTCGCGACATTGGAGCAACCGGTGCAGGAACAGGTGCTTTCAACCCTTTCCGCCTTCGGGCAACAGGCGCGTTCGGCTTCTCCCCAGGTGGTTCTTCTCCTGTCCGGGTCCAACCGCTGGGTCGCGGCCCGCGCCAGCAATACGCTCGCCGTGATTGATCCCGAGACGGCAAAGCGTTACGGCATAGCCCAACAGGAACCCTGAATGCGAATACTTGCCATCGACCACGGAACCGTCCGCATGGGCCTAGCCATCAGCGACGAACTCAAGATGATCTCCCTCCCGCTCGAAGTGGTCCCCGCCGTTCCGTTCAGGGCCTTCGTTTCGCGCATCAAGGAAATCATCCGCGAGAAGGAGGTGGAGCAGATCATCGTCGGCATGCCGCGCAACATGAACGGCACCTACGGACCGTCCGCCATGAAGGTCCGGCAGTTCATCATCGTGCTAAAGGAAGCGGTGACCGTGCCCATCCTGCCGTGGGATGAGAGGCTCACCTCGGCGCAGGCCAACCGCGTTTTGGACGAAGCCAACGTCTCCCTTGAGAAGCGCAAGCAGTCCGTCGACATGATGGCGGCGGGGCTGCTGCTCCAGAGCTATCTCGATTCACTCGGGGCGGCATGAGCGGGAAGAGCAGTCTCAAGCGGGATCGGCCATCGGACGTCGCCAAACCGGAAGACCAGCGTTTCCGGATGACGATCGCCTACGACGGGGCAGGGTATCAGGGGTGGCAATTCCAGAAGACCGGCACCGGCGTGCAGGAAAAGGTCGAGCAGGCTTTGGCCCGATTGTTCCCGGCCAAGCCGCGCATCCACAGCTCCAGTCGCACCGACACGGGCGTGCACGCCTCGGCCATGGAGGTCCACTTCGATGTCCCCAAAGTCCAGGCGCGGATGACGCCGGACAAGCTCCCGCTGGCCGTCAACGCCCACCTGCCCGCCGACATCCGCGTCATGAGGGCCCGCCGTGCCCGGCCGGGTTTCCACGCGCGCTTCGATGCCTCGGGCAAAGAGTATCGTTACCAGGTCTGGAACCACTCGGCCCTGCATCCGCTGCATCGACGGACCGCTTGGCAGGTCGTGCGCCCGCTCGACATGAAGGTGATGCGCGCGGCCGCGAAACACTTCATCGGCGAGCACGACTTCCGGTCGTTCCGGGCCAATCCGGACTACGACACGACGTCCACCGTGAGGACGCTGTCGCTGGTCAGCGTCCGTCGCGCCGGACCGCTGTTCACGTTCGTGATCCGGGGCAACGGGTTCCTCTACAAGATGTGCCGGGGCATCGTGGGCACGCTCGTCCAGGTGGGCGAAGGCAAGATCCCGCCGGACGAGATCGCCGGGATTCTGGCAGGAAAGGACCGGCGCCTGGCCGGCATGACCGCGCCGGCTCATGGGTTGACGCTGTGCAAGGTTTTCTACGCGAAACGGACTGGCCGGAGCGCCGAGGCAGACATGGAATGACGTCGCCCACGCCCCAACCGATCCCGTCCGCGAATCTCCACGTCGTGCTGGTGGAGCCCGAGATCCCGCCGAACACGGGCAACGTCGCGCGACTCTGCGCCGCCACGAACTCCACCCTGCATCTCATCGAACCTCTGGGATTCAAGCTGGACGACAACCAGCTCAAACGCGCCGGGATGGACTACTGGAGACACGTCCGCTGGCAGAAATGGGCCAGCTGGACCGCGTTCGAAGCGGCTCTGCCGGAGGACGCGCGCCTGTGGTTTGTCGAGCAGGGCGGGGCGACGCGCTACTCGGATGCCGGGATCCAACCGGGCGACTATCTCGTCTTCGGACGTGAGACGGCGGGCCTGCCACAAGGTTTGTTGCAGCGCTTCCCGGAAAGATGCCTGCGGATCCCGATGTTCAACCCCGAGGCGCGAAGCCTGAACCTCGCGAACTGCGTTTCGATGGTCGTCTACGATGCGCTGCGGCAGCAGGGCTTCATGGGCGAGGTCCGTTGAGCGGGCTTTCCAAAAAACGATCTGCCATTCCGACGTCGGGCCGGATACGAAGGGGCCGTTAGCCAACAACCAACCCGAAAGAAACATGGCCAAAGGTAACAACAGTCAGAAAAAAGAAGTGAAGAAGCCCAAGAAAGAGAAGCCCAAGGCGGCTCCTCCGACTCGCCGCGGGACTTAAGTAGAGTGCCCGACACAAGATCGTCACTGGCGCTTCCCGAAAGTCCGGTTACTCCTTGGGCTCACTCCGAAATTGCACTCGAACGGTTCGGCCGGACCGCAAGCCTACTGCCGGCTTGACCGAGACTTCTAAATTCCAG
>JAYUUX010000562.1:0-6659 GCA_043754645.1 Verrucomicrobiales bacterium
TCGGGGCGAGATGTCTAGAAGGACGCAATACATTGCGATCGCTGCGGTGATCGCGC
The DNA here is from genome assembly GCA_043754645.1 of Verrucomicrobiales bacterium. Taxonomy (GTDB): domain Bacteria; phylum Verrucomicrobiota; class Verrucomicrobiia; order Limisphaerales; family CANJSG01; genus CANJSG01. The sequence goes on from JAYUUX010000562.1 coordinate 57, forward strand.
TGATGCTGGTGCTGTTGAAGCTCCCGGGCGACGTTTCCTCACGTCTCAAACTGGCCGTCAGTTCAGTTTTTCTCCCCCTGTTCGGCCTGACAGGTTCCGCCAACCGGTTGACGGATGCGACGGGCAACGCACTGCTTCCCAAGTCCGAAGTCCTGCTCCAAAACGACAGGCTCCGCGAGGAGGTCAACGGACTTCGCGTCGCGAGCCAGCAGAACGCCGAAGTGTTCCGCGAGAACGAACGCCTCCGGCAATTGATCGGCTGGCAGCGCCAGCTCCCCTGGAAGACCCGTGCCGCCCGGGTCATGTCGCGTGATCCCGCGAACTGGTGGCGCACCGTCCAGATCGACGTCGGAACCGCCCAGGGGATGCGCCCCAATCTCGCGGTCATCTCGACCGAAGGGCTGGTCGGAAAAATCTCCTCGTGCGGGGACAACCGTTCGACGGTCCTTCTGCTCGGCGACCCGGTGCTCCGGGTTTCGGCGTTGATCCAAGAGACCCGCGACCACGGCATCATCATGGCCGGCAGCAGCGGTTCGCCGGGAAGCGAGTTCATCGACCTTGGATTCCTCTCCCGCAGCAGCCAGCTCAAGGCCGGCCAAGTCGTGATCACGAGCGGCGACGGCGGGGTGTTCCCCAAGGGCATCGTCATCGGCCGTGTCGTGGATTCGCGGACCGTCGGCTACGGACTCTCGATCGAGGCACGCGTCAAACTCGCCGCTGACCTCGGCAAATTGGAACAGGTCTGGGTGATCCTCGAATGAACTTCGCACGCCCAATCCTCATCCTGATCGCGGCCTTGCTCGCGGTCTTCGCCGAGTCCCAGCTGAACCTTCCGGAACGCCTGCTCGCCGTGCGGATCCATCTGCTTCCGGCGATCGTCGTCTATGCCGCGCTGCGTTCCGGATTGGGAATGCTGACGCTTACCGCAGCCGTCGGCGGGCTCTGGCTAGATTCCCTTTCGGCGAACCCGCTTGGCGTCTCGGCGATCCCGCTGATCCTGGCCGGCGTGCTCATGCGGCATTTCGACTCGATGCTCCTCCGCGACCTGCCCTACGCCCAATTCATGCTCGGTGCCGGTGCGGCCGCGATGTTGTTCTTCTTGTCGCTGGGGATCCTGCTCTCGGCCCACCTGGAGCCTGTCATCGGATGGGCGACACTTTGGCAGGGAGCCGTCTCCTCCGTCGGGACCGGTGCGCTGACTCCATTGGTTTTCCTCGTTCTTGACCGCATCGATCGCGCGCTGACCTATCAACCTGCTCCCGAGTCCTCCTTCCGTCAGGACCGCGAGATCAAACGGGGGAGGACCTGACGAGCCATGCTGATCTTCGACCAACTCCGGAAAGATGACCGCTCATTGCGGACCCTCGCGATGGTGCTGCTCGCCGGCATGCTCGTGCTGATGGCCGGATTGTGGAACGTCCAGGTCGTGTCGTCGCGAAAGCACGAGACAGATCTCCGCAACCAGTCCTTCCGGTCGGTCCGAGTGCCTGGTGTCCGCGGAAAAATCTTTGACCGCAACGGGCTCGTCATGGCCGAGAACGGGCCGCGCTACGACATCAACCTCTACCTCGAAGAACTGCCGCCCTACTTCCTCTTCGAATACACCAACCGGGTTCTTCCCGCTTATCTGGCGAACAACCCGATTCCGCCCGCCACCAATCAGGCCGGTTCCCGCTTCTTCGGGCTGTTTGGCAGCAAGGAACCCGCCCGGACGAGGCTGCCATTGAAGACCCGCCAGGCGCTGCAAGCCCAGGCGCGCTACCGGGTCGCAAGCAACCTCCTCCTCCAGGTCAGCACGTTCCTGCAGCAGCCGAGGCAATTGGACCAGGCGGTCTTCCAACGTCATTACAGCAGCAGCCTTTTCGTCCCGTTCCCGCTGATCAAGAACCTCGAACCCGAGAAGGTGGCTCGATTCGTCGAACTGGCGGCCGAGTTTCCCGGTGTCGAACTGGAAGTCCAACCCGCCCGGGCCTACCCCCACGGCCCCGCGGCGGCCCATCTGTTGGGCTTCGTCCGGCGCTTGGACAACTTCGACTCGGAGGACATCAACTACCGCTACGTGCTTCCGGACTACACGGGCGCCACGGGCATCGAGTCCTCCTTCGACGATGAACTGCGCGGCCGTCCCGGGGTGAAATCGCTCCTCGTGAACAACCTCGGCTATAGGCAACGCGAGGATCTCATCAGCCCTTCAGAACCCGGCGACAACGTTTTCCTCACGCTCGACCTTCAGCTTCAGATCGCCACGGAACGTGCGCTTGCCTCGGCCATGCCCAACGTCCGCGGCGCTGCGATTGTGGTCGACGTGCGCAACGGCGACGTCCTCGCGATGGCGTCGCTTCCGGCATTTGATCCGTCGATCTACGTCAACGGCGCCGGATCCAACGAATGGGCGCGGATCAGCGATCCCCACCTCAAACCCCAATTCAACCGGGCGACCCAGGCGTTCTACAGCCCGGGCTCCATCTTCAAGATCCTCACCGCCATCGCGTGCCTCGAATCGGGCCTCAACACGACCGAGCCCTTCCGCGTGGAACCCAACCCAAGACGCGCGGGAAAAGGAGTCATCTACGTTGGCAATCGTCCAATCGGCGATCTCGCCGCCCCGGGTCTCTACGACTTCGAGAAGGCCTTCATCAAGTCGAGCAACAGCTACTTCATCCATCACGGACTCCGGGCCGGCTTCAAGAAGATCGTGGAGGTCGGCGAACGGTTCCACCTCGGAGAACGCACGGAGATCATGCCGAGACAGGAATCCGCCGGGATCTTCCCCGAGCGAGGAGACGAAAAGCAGTGGCCGCTCGGCAGCACGGCAAACATGTGCATCGGCCAGGAGATCACCGTCACACCGATCCAGATGGCGATGATGACCGCCGCAGTGGCCAATGGCGGGAAGGTGTTCTGGCCCCGGCTCGTGATGAAGACCCAGTCGCCCGACAACCTCGGCTTGGACGCGGGCGCCGTAAACTATCCAACCCGCCTGCGGTCCGACGCCAATCTCCGTCCCGAGCATGTGAAACTAATCCACCGCGCCATGCAGGCCGACGTCGAGAGCACCAGCAGCGACGAGGACGGCGAAGGCACCGGCAAGCGGGCGCGGATCGAAGGCTACCACATCGGGGGTAAGACCGGCACAGCGGAGATCAAGGGATCCGGCCAGAAGGACCAGACCACCTGGTTCACTTCGTTCGCACCGGTTGAGAATCCGAAATATGCGGTCGTCGTCATGGTCGAGAGCGGAGGGTCCGGCGGCGGCACTTGCGCGCCCGTCGCCAAACAGATCTACGAGGCGATCATCAAACGGGAAAAGAGCCAGGACCTGACCAAGCTCTACTCGGGCAACTGACGATGACCAACCCGCTCCATCTGAATGAACGTTACCAGCGCGTCGATTGGACGCTGATGGTGGCGATCGTCCTCTTGATGCTGATCGGGGGCTCCTTCATCTACAGCGCGACCCTGGCTGATCCGGTGATGCGGGAGGCTTCCTTCTTCAAGCAGCTCCACGTCAAGCAGACCATCTGGTATTCGCTCGGGATCACGGCCGCCATCGGCGTCTGTTTTCTGCCCTACCACGCCTTTGCCCGCTGGTCTGTCGTGGCCTACTGGGGCGCGATCATCCTGCTACTGCTCGTGATGATTCCCGGCATCGGAGTGTCACGGCTCGGGGCCCGAAGGTGGATCGACTTCGGTCCGTTCTCGCTCCAGCCGTCGGAGTTCGCCAAGCTCGCCTACATCATGCTCATGGCCAACTTCCTCAGCCGCCCGGTTGAGGAACTGCGTCAACCGAAAGTCTTCTTCAAGGCGCTCGGCATGATGGCGCTCCCGTTCGTCCTGATCCTGAAGGAGCCCGACCTCGGCTCCGCCCTGTCATTTTTCCCGGTTGGTCTGGTCATGATGTTCGTGGCCGGTGTCCCGTTGAAGTTCCTTGCCCGCCTCGTCGGCGGGGTGGCGGTCCTCGTCATCCTGCTTCTGGTGGACATCCTCTTCGCCCCGCCGCAATGGCAGGTGAAGCTGGAGGAGTATCAACGGCACCGCCTGCTGACCTATTTCGGCCGGGATTTCACTCCGAAGGACGCCACGCCCGAGGAGCGCCGACGTGCGCGGGAACTGCAGCACAGCAAGTCCTACAACGTCGAACAGTCACTGATCTCCGTCGGCTCGGGTGGGCTGACGGGCAAGGGTTGGAAGCAGGGCACGCAATACGCGCTCGGCTACCTCCCTCGCGCCGTGGCCCACAACGACTTCATCTTCTCCGTCATCGCCGAGGAGAAGGGGTTTGTCGGAAGCGTCATCGTGGTGACGCTTTACACGGTGGTTTTCTTCTGCGGGATCCGCACGGCGGGCCAGTCACGCGACCGTCTTGGCCGCGTCATGGCCAGCGGTGTGGTCACCCTGCTTTTCGTCCACGTCTTCATCAACATCGGCATGAACATCCGGCTTATGCCGGTCACCGGGATCCCCCTGCCCCTGCTAAGCTATGGCGGCTCGTCCGTCCTCTGCGCTCTGCTGGCCGTGGGACTCCTATTCAACATCTACTACTACCGAAGAGCTTATTGATATGAGCAACAGTTTCTCAGGCCGCAAACGCAGCATGTCCTTCCGCCCCGCAGGCGGCTACAAACCGCCGGCTGCTTCGACGAACCCCGGCGCGCCATCCGCACAACCGGCGCCACAGCCGCCCAGTCCGTCGCCGGAGGCCCGCCCTCCGCAGGCCGAACGCGAACCACGCCAGAGCAACCGGCCAATCCGCGAGCCCGATTCGATCGAGGCCCGATTGGCCATGCGTCCGCCTCAACCGGCCGAAACCGGCGAACCCGCCCAGCCGCCAACAGAACGGGGCGATCGCGGACAGCGCGGAGATCGTCCCCCTCGCGGCGACCGTGGTGGTGACAACCGCCGCGGCGGCGACCGCGGCGGAAATCGAAGTGACCGCGGCGACCGCCAACCTCGCGGTGATCGCCCGAACCGTCCTCCGCAATCGGTGCCCGGCGACGCACCCCAAGCCGTTGCATCGACCGAAGCCGGGCCCGTGTCGGAGGGTTCCACCGAAGGTGCGGCTCCGATCCAGCCACGCCGCGACAATCGCCAACCCCGCCAGCAGCGGCCTCCCCGCGACAACCGCGAACCGCGCAGCGATGTTCCCCAACCCGAGTCCGGTCTCGATTCCCCGGCAGGCGCACCCGAAGGCGGGGAGCGCCCACCGCAGCCACAACGGCAAGGCGGCGACAACCGCGACGCCGGACCTCGTGGTCGTCGACGCGGCGGTCGCGGTCGGCGCGGCGGCGGTCGTGGAGATGGTCCTGAGCGCAGCGCCGGAAACGACCGGCCCCAAGTCGACCGCGGCCCACGCCGGGAACCCGCGCCCCGCGCTTCAAATTCTCCCGACGAGCAACGCGGGCATACCCTGCTCGATGCCGACGGCGAACCAGTCGGCCGTCACGGACACAGCGACGAAGAGGAAGAGGCAATGGCGGCAGCCGAGTCGGAGTCCCTCCAGGGCCAGGATGCACCGGAGCCGTCCAACGCCGACAAAGATCCCGACTTCGTTCCCGTGCCGGTCGCCGATCCGAAACCCCAGAGCCTGGTCGAAGGCATCCGTGCCGTAGCCCAAAAGCTGGTGAAGAAGGTCCAGAAGATCATCGCTCCGCCGGAGAAGCGCACCCACAAGGAAGTCATCATCAACGCCGAATCCCTCGAAGTCCGCATTGGCGTTCTCGAGGACGGAAAGCTGGAGGAGTTCACCATTGAACGCACCACCGAGGAGCGACTGGTCGGCGGCATCTTCAAGGGCAAGGTCCGAAATCTGGAGGACGGCTTGAAGGCCGCCTTCGTAGACATCGGATTCGAGAAGAACGCGTTTCTCCACTACTGGGACATCGTGCCAAACAACTTCGACAGCAACGTCGAGGTCGTCGAACGCGAGTCCAAGGACGGGAAGAAGAAGGACAAGACCAACTTCACCCAGAAGGACGTGCCGCGCCTTTTCCCGGCCGGCAGCGAAATCATCGTCCAGGTAACCAAGGGGCCTATCGGCACCAAGGGACCGCGTGTCACCGGTAACCTGGTTCTCCCGGGACGTTACCTCGTCCTGCTCCCGAACTCCGATCAAAGCGGCATATCGCGAAAGATCGAAAACGTCGAAGAACGCCAACGCCTCAAGAAGATCCTCCGCGAACTGGAGATTCCCGAGAACATGGGCGTCATCATGCGCACCGCCGGCGAAGGCCAGAAGAAGCGTTACTTCGAGATGGATCTCGCCTTCCTGCTCGAGGAATGGAAAGCCGTCCAGGAGAGGATGAAAACCCAGCCGATGGCCACCTGCATCTTCCAGGAGCCGGACTTGATCGTCCGCACCGTGCGCGACTGCCTCACCGAGGACACCGAACGCATCGTCGTGGATGATCCGAAATCGTTCGAACGGATGCGCGAGGTCATCAACAAGATCGACCCGCCGTCGCTCAGCAAGATCAAGCTCTACACGGACAACCAGCCGATCTTCGACCGTTTCGTGACCGAAAGCATGGGGTAGCAGGTGATTGTGGACAACCGCGCGGGCGGCGCTGGCATCGTTGCGGCGGTGCTCACCGCCAAAGCACCACC
>JAYUUX010000563.1:0-1695 GCA_043754645.1 Verrucomicrobiales bacterium
CGGGCCAGCTCTACGACCTTGGAACCGATCCGGGCGAGAAGGTGAACCTCTACTTGAAACGGCCTGAGATCGTGAAGGAATTGAAGACCTTGCTGGATGGGAGCAAGGCGTCAGGGCGGACTACGGCCCCGATCATGACGCGGTGAAAACGTCCGGCACGAGGGCGTGTGCGCAGGATCAAGGCGGCGCGGTTTCCTTCCGAAGGTTCGCGGCGGCCAACCTCCGGCCTTGGCGGCATCGATGTTTTCCCGGAGTCTTCGGCCATCCACCTCGTCCAGCGTTCGCTATCCTGATCCAGCCATGAACATGAACCATCGCTTCACCCGGCGCAGTTTCCTCAAGACCTCCATCGCCTCGTTGGCCACCATCAGCATCGTGCCGCGGCATGTGCTGGGCGGCGCGGGCTTCACCCCGCCGAGCGAGATCCTCACGCGCGCCGTCATCGGCGTCGGCGGCATGGGTATGGGCCACGTGAAGTCCATCAACACCGCCTGCAAGCTGCTCGCGGTGTGCGATGTCGACAGCAACCACCTCAAGGCCGCGGTCGCCGCCGGCGGACCGGACGTCAAGGGCTACGCCGATTTCCGCGAGGTGATTGCCCGCAAGGACATCGACATCGTCCACCTTCCGACCCCGCCGCATTGGCACGCCATCATGGCCATCGCCGCCGCCAAGGCCGGCAAGGACATCTGGTGCGAGAAACCGATGACCCGGACCATCGCGGAGGGCGAAGCGGTCGTGGCTGCGGTCAAGAAATACAAGCGCGTCTTCCGCCTCAACACGTGGTTCCGTTTTGCGGACAATTTCTACGGGATGAACACGCCGGTGAAGCCGATCAAGAAGGTCGTGCAGAGCGGCATGCTCGGCTGGCCGCTCAAGGTCACGCTCAACGCCGCGACCGGGTTCGACTGGAAGTTCATGTGGATCGGCAAGACCGGCCTCGTCCCGCAACCCGTGCCCGCCAATCTCGACTACGATTTCTGGCTCGGGCCCGCACCATTCAAACCCTACCATCCGCACCGGGTCCACGGCACCTTCCGCGGCTACTGGGACTACGACGGCGGCGGCCTCGGTGACATGGGTCAGCACTACCTCGATCCCGTCCAATACATCCTCGGCAAGGACGACGAAAGTCCCGTCGAAGTCGAAGCTGAGGCGCCAAAGCAGGACAGCGACGCTGTCGGCACCTGGAAGATGGTCCGCCTCAAATACAAGGACGGTTGCGAAATCATCCTCGACGGCGAAGACCGGCTCAAGGAAGCCGCCTTCATCGAAGGCCCCAAGGGGAAGATCATGAAAGGCTTCAAGTCCGACATTCCCGACCTCGACAAGAAGCTCGCCGAGTTGAAGGATCCCGAGCCGCAGATCACCGACTTCGTGGAGGCCGTGAAGACCCGCAAGAAATTCGCGCTGAACGAACTCAACGGCCACCGTTCCTGCACGCTCATCAACATGGCCAAGATTGCCCTTCAGACCGGACGCCGGCTCCGCTTCGACCCCCGGAAGCAACGCTTCATCGACGACAAGGACGCCAACAGCTACATCCTCCAGCCGTATCGCGGCCCGTGGAAACTGTAGGCGGAGCTTCCATCTGGCAGGAATGCTTCGTCAGCCCCTGGTAACAATTCGCCATGAGTCAATTAGTGGATGACCGCCCCCACGGTTGACCGGCGGATTTGCTTGCCGCTCGATTTG
>JAYUUX010000564.1:0-3195 GCA_043754645.1 Verrucomicrobiales bacterium
GCTCGCCCGACCGCATCGTCCGCCTGACATTTGCGGCCGACGGAAAGCTGCAGGAAGCCAAGCGGGTCATGCAGTAGTCCTCCGACCGCCCGAAACGGCCGGAAACACGCAGAAACTGCGTCATTTTGCTTCCGCCATCGGCAAGGAGTTGTTACTCAACACTCCGATGCCTGCCGGCCTCAACATCTGGGATTCGCTTTATCGCCTCGTGCTGTGGCTCCTTTTCGTCGCTGCGGTCGTCGCCGTGGTCCTCTGGTATGTGCCGGTGATCCGCCGGAATGAAAGCCTCCGCCGCGAGATCTACGAAGTGGACAAACGGATCGAGAAGGAGCGCGAAACCAGCCGCCAGCTCGACGCCAAGCTCAAGTCGCTCAACGACCCCAAGACCATCGAGCGCCTTGCCCGCGAACGCCTCAGCTACGCCAAGCCCGGCGAAGTCATCTTCCACTTCGAGCCGCCGCAAGCGGCGAGGTAGGTTCAATCCTTAGCGGGTGCAGATCCGGTCGACCCCGATGAGGCCGATGAAACTTACTCGCCTCCATTTCCTAGCTGTTGTTCTCGTCCTGGCCGCCTGCGCGATCCCATTCCGGAACCAGATCGTCCGTTTCGTCAGGAACCCGGCGCAATCTTTGGGTCCCAAGAAGACGGTCGAAGATCGGCTGAAGGAGTTCGGACCATCTGCGCGCCAGAAATTGGCGGCCGACTTCTCACGGATCGGAGTCCCCTACCCGCCCAAGCGAATCGTGTTGGTCGGGCTAAAGGACGAAGAGCGGTTGGAAGTCTGGGTCTCGGAAGGCGCCGCGAAGCCGAAGCTCCTGAAAACTTTTCCCATCATCGCCGCCAGTGGTGGTCCCGGGCCCAAGCTGCGCGAAGGCGATCATCAGGTGCCTGAAGGCATCTACGCCATCGAATCGCTCAACCCCAACAGCGCCTATCATCTGGCGCTCCGGGTGAACTACCCGAACGCCTATGACCACGAGAAGGCCCGGATCGATGGCCGTAAGAAACCCGGCTCGGACATCATGATCCATGGCAGTTCCGTCTCCGTTGGTTGTCTGGCCATGGGCGATCCGGCCATCGAAGAACTGTTCATTCTCGCCGCCGAGACGGGCATCGAAAACATCCGCCTGATTCTGGCGCCGGTCGACTTCCGCACCCATGACGTGGCCGCCAGTTCGCCCTCTCTCCCAGTTTGGACCGGCGAACTCTACGCGAAGCTGCGGGCTGAACTGCTGGCGCTGGGTTCACCCGCTTCGGGCGACGCTACGAAGACGGGCCGCTGATCGCGGTCGTGTCTTCAAACCAGCTGCGGAGCAGCGGAAGACAGTAGCCCCGGGCGTGAGCCCGGGGTAGGCGACCGACAACGACGAGCTCCGGAGGAGCGGCAGAACCGCGTCTTTCGCTCCTCCGGAGCTTCTGGCTATCCGGGAAACCCAACCCACAGCTTACGCTGTGGGCTACTTTCTTCCGCACCTCCGGTCCTCGGATTGGGGTTTGAAGCCTCGTCCCAGCCAACCCGCGCCCTGCCCCGGCCAACTTCCGGTTAGCGCTCCCGGACCATCGGGCTTATCCGTGACCTGACGATCTCCTCGACTCAATGCCGCACGACGGCGGGGGTTCGTCCGGCGCCTCCGGCAACGGGGCTCACGGAGATACGCCGCAGTGTTCATGAACCAGCGCAGCCCCGGGGAAGACCAGCGCCATGATGCCCAAATACAACGTCGAATACCGGGTCAATTTCCGTCGCAGCAGCCTGCCTCACCACTATTCCACGGACGATCCGGTCGCTCTGGAGGAGTTCCTGGCCGAACTGCTCGAACGCGGCTACACGATCGACAAGATCTCCCACGAAGGCATGCCCCTCGAGCAGAAGGAGGCCGACCGCCTCGTGAAGGCCGCGGCCCAGCAGATCACCGCGCGCCTGCTTTGCGTGTCCCTGCGCATCAAGACGGACGAAGAACGGTTCCGCTTTGGATTCTCCGCCTGAACCCGGCTCGAAAGGATACCCATGAACAAACGACTTCTCCTCCTCGCCGTCGGCGCGCTGGCCCTCGCGGGCTGGATCGGCATCGCCACAGCGCAAAGTAGCCGCGCCACCCGCGAAGTCATGCGAACCAAGCTGGACCATTCGCAGAAGGCGCTGGAAGGCGTCACCGCAGGGGACTTCGAGATCCTGCTCGCGGCGGCCCGCAAGCTGAAGGCGCTCGGCAACGCCCCGGACTGGCCGAACTTCGACAGCCCGGAATACCAGGAGCACAAGGCCAACTTCCGTCGCAGCGTCAACGCGCTGGAACGTGGAGCCGTCGAGGCCAATCTCGATTCGGCCACGCTGGCCTACGTGCGCATGACGATGAACTGCGTGGAGTGCCACCGGTTCGTCCGCGGAAGGAAAGTGGCGTCGCTGTGAAGGCCTGAACCCGGTCAGCGTCGTCGACCGCCGAAGATGGAGCCGAGGACGCCGCGGACGATCTCGCGGCCGATGGAACTGCCGATCGTGCGCACGGCGCTCTTGGCCATGGTCGTTCCTAGGCCCTCGGGCTGACGGCCAAGTCCCGGCGCAGGACGAGCGGCCGGCGTGGAACCACCGCCGAAGATTTTGGCGAAGAAACCCGGCTCCTCCTTCTCGATCGCGGGCGGCTTCGTGTGCGTCGCGCCGAGCCGTTCGTAGGCGGACTCGCGATCTACCATCTGCTCATAGACACCCGCCACGAGCGACGACGCCAGCAACTGCTTCCGCTGGTCCGGAGCGATCGGTCCGATCTGGCTGCGCGGCGGAACCACGAACGCACGCTCCACGATGGTCGGTTGTCCCCGTTCATCGAGCAACGACACGAGGGCTTCGCCCACGGCCAACTGCGTCAGCACCGTCTCGGTGTCGATCTTCGGGTTCACACGGAACGTCTCGGCCGCGGCGCGGATCGCCTTCTGGTCCCGTGGCGTGAAGGCGCGCAGCGCGTGCTGCACCCGGTTGCCCAGTTGGCCGAGGACCCGGTCCGGGATGTCCTGCGGATTCTGCGTCACAAAGAAAACCCCAACGCCCTTGGACCGGATGAGGCGGACGACCTGCTCGATCTTTTCGAGCAATGCCGGCGGCGCATCGGCGAAGAGCAAATGGGCTTCGTCGAAGAAGAACACGAGCTTCGGCACCGGCAGGTCGCCCGCTTCGGGAAGGTTCTCGAACAGCTCGGAAAGCAT
>JAYUUX010000565.1:0-6499 GCA_043754645.1 Verrucomicrobiales bacterium
CCGCGGGGGTGTATGACCATCCCGGCACCAACAACGTCATCCGCGGCAACCGCATCTACTCCAACGGCGGTCTCGCCATCGATCTCTTCCCCTCCTCGCAGGTCAATGCCAACGACCCCGGCGATGCGGATGGATTGGGCAACCAGGGGCAGAACTTCCCCGTCCTGACCGCCGCCACCGCCGCCACCGGCAGCACCACCATCCAGGGTTCGCTGCCAAGCCGCCCCAACGGCACCTTCATCGTCGATTTCTACACCAGCGCGGCGAAAAATGTCTTCGGCTACGGTGAGGGCGAGTTCTATCTCGGCAGCACGCAGGTCACAACCGACGGCTCAGGCAACGCGACCATCAACGTCTCCATCCCAGCGACGGCACAGGGCACTTTCCTGGCGGCCACGGCCACGGACGAGTCGGGCAACACCTCGGAATTCTCCCAGGCGATCGAGCCCGTGTCGTTGCTACCGGGCCTCGTCTACACCGTGGTCAACACCAACGACAGCGGCTCCGGATCGCTGCGGCAGGCGTTACTCGACGTATCGGCCATCCCCAACACCACGCCGGACTTGGTCCAGTTCGCCATCCCCGGCGCGGGCGTGAAACGCATCCAGCTTCTGACGCCGCTACCGTCGCCGGCGCGGATGTTCATCCTCGACGGCTATACCCAGTCCGGCGCCTCGGCCAATACGCTCGCCTCGAACAACAATGCCGTGCTCCTCATCCAGCTGGACGGCTCGAACACCTTGTTCAGCGCCATCAACGTGACGAACCGGGGTTCGACTCTGCGGGGTCTGAGCTTCACCCGCTTCACCGCATGGCCGATCGAGCTCGGGGGCGTGAGCAACGTGGTCGAAGGCTGCTGGATCGGCCTCGACCCTTCGGGCGCGGGCGGGGCCAACGGCAACTTCGGGCTCCTGGTCGATGGCGGCCACAACCGCATCGGCGGGGCGGACCCGGCGGTGCGCAATGTGATTTCCGCCAACGAAGAAGGCGGCATCTTCATCGGCCCCAGCGGCACGAACACCGTCGTGCAGGGCAACTTGATCGGCACCGGCGCGCGCGGCACCAATGTCCTCGGCAACCGGGGGCCGGGCATCTGGATCAACGGTTCCAAGGCCAATCTCATCGGCGGGACGAATGCCGGCGCGGGCAACGTCATCGGCGGCAACACCGACTTCGGCGTGAGGATCACCGGGGCGGGAGCGGTGCTGAACCGGCTGGAAGGAAACTTCATCGGCGACACCATCACGGCTGAAACGACGGTCTCGAATGGAAACGGAGGCATTCAGTTCACCTCGCAGGCCAGCTCGAACATCGTGGGCGGACTGGTGAGGGCGGCCGACAACAGCATCGCCTTCAACGGCGGCCCCGGAGTCCATGTCGCCTCTGGCCGCGCCAATACCATCTTCGGCAACCGAATTCACAACAACACCGGCAAGCCCATTCTCCTCGCACCGGGCGCAAACGACAACACCCAGCCGCCGGTGCTCGACTACGCCTACGCCGGATCGGTGGTGGTCAAAGGAACCATTAGCGACGCAGCTCATCCGGGCACGGACTGCATTGTGGAGGTCTTTGTCGAGCTCCTGTCACCGTTTGGTCCGTTCCCTGTTCCAATCGGAAGTTTCCCGGCTCATACGGACGCCTCTGGAAACGCCACCTTCAATGAAACAATTGCCGGGGATTTCGACGATCCTTCTATCATCGGCGTTTTCACCACTGTGACTTGCGGTGGGAGCACTTCTGAGTATTCGACTTCCCTTCGGCTGGGGTCCTCGACGGACGTGAACCTCGTCATCGACGCCGTAGTGACCGATCCGGTGGAGAAAAGCGGCAATGTCCTGTTAACCCTTACCGTCAAAAACAAAGGACCGGCCCCGGCCAACAACGCCACCATCGAGGTGAGTAGCCCGCCTGGCGCGACTCATGTTTCCGCCGCCAATCCTTCGGGCACGGTCAGCACGTTTGGTCAGATCGTGAAGTTCATCAACAACCTTAACGCTGGAGATGAAGCGGTCATGACCGCGAACGTCACGGCACCGAATCAGGCGGGCGTGTTTCCGTTCTATGTCCTTGCCTACAGTCCGACGCAGAACGACAGCGATAAGCGCGACAACGGGAACACGGCCTTGGTCTATGTGCAGCCCAGCGCGGGCGCCACGGACGTCGGAGTTACCATCAGCGGCCCCGCCAGCCCCGTCTCCGCAGGACAGACCTACACCGTGACGGTGCTGGTGAAGAACAACGACCTGGTGAATCCCGCCGCTGGAGTGCAATTGCGCGGCGAGGTGGGCGCGCCCGTGTCAAACGCCACCTCCAGCCACGGCACGGTCCCGGTCCAGGGCCGCGCCATCTCGACGGACATCGGCACGCTCGCTCCCGGCCAGACCGCCACAATCACGCTCACGTTGGTCGGCGGCGGCGGCGGCTTCGCCGGCAGCGAGAGCTTCAACATGGTCGCCAGTTCGATGACGGAAGACTACTTCCTCGGAAACAACCTCGCCGCGCTGGCCGTGCCTTCACGCGCGCCCTTGCTCTCGGCTCCGCCGCCGGGTCCCGGCGATCCGTTCGACACCTTCACCGTGACCTGGCCGAACGATCCCGGCCTGGCGCTGGAACAGACGCTTTCGCTGAATCCTCCCCGGGTCTGGACGACGGTTCCCGAGAACCAGATCCAGACCGTTCCGCCCATCCGCCGCCATGTCACAACGCGGAGCGGTTCACAGCGCTTCTTCCGTCACCACCGCAAGGGACCATCCGCCCCCGTTGTCCGGCTGCGGCAGGTGGCGATGAACGGCAACGGCATTTCCTTCCCATATTCCGGCTGGGGCAGCGTTGAGCTGACGCACAACGGCGCGCTGCCGGTCCAATACTTCAACCTCTCGGTCAACGGCTCCTGGGTCGTCCAGAACGTGCCGGTGCTGCGCCGCTTCGGCGCGGATGCGGAGCAGACGGTGCACTTCAAATGCCCGTTGGGAACGTTCGGCCAGCCGCTCGTCCAAGTGAACGCGGGCCACAGCCTGACTCCCGGCACCTTGGTGTCCGCACCGCCGTCGAACGTGGCGGTGCCCGTCGGCCTGACCGTGGAGCGGCTTTTCCCGGGCGAGGACACCGACACCCTCGAATACGGCACGCCCCGCAACCTCGTGGGCGGCGCCGTGGTCCGTCAAAGCACCGGCCTGCCCAGCTTCCCGAACCGCGAGCAAGGCAACAACGAGTGTGCTCCGGGAGCCATCGTCAACAGTCTCTCCTACCTCAACGAACACTTCTCCCTCTTCATCGATCCCGCCGAGTTCACCATGGACAAGATCAAGGCCGCCATCGGTTGGCACCCCGGCGGCGCACCAGTCGGGGCGGACCCGGTCAACGCCACCTGGGTTCAGAAGAAGGACCAATACATGCGTGCGAAGGGCTTTCCCATCTCCACGACCGTGATAGTCGATCCGCAGGCGGCGATGAACTCCCTGAGCAACCGCTGCGACGTGGAGATCCGCATGAAGGGCCATGTCGCGGCCGTGGTGGGCATGACGGACTTGGGCAACAACCGCTACTCCATCGACCTCGCCCACGACCTCGATCAAGGAGCAGCCGGCGGCAACATCGTGGAAACCATCGTGCTCGACATGAACGAGAAGAAGCTCTTCTTCCGGATGGACGGCTCAAACTGGTCGCCGGACTTTCGCGCCTTCGTCATCGAGTGTCCTGGCTTCTAAGCCTGACCGATGCTGTTCCAAGTAGGGCGGGCTTCCAGCCTGCCCCACGCTGTCGGCGGCTTACTCTTGAACCAACGTCCTGATAGGCCCGCACCATTCGGTTCCACGCCGTTAGCCCCTCGGTCAGGCAAGATGCCCGCCTTACTTCACCGATTTCTTGGCGATCTTTTCGCGCAGGTCGCGGAGATGGAGATCGGGTCCCGCCGGGTCCGGCGCGACCAGCTTCACCTTTTCCCAAAGCTCGATCGCGCGGAGATCGTTGTCGGCGTCCTCCTCCAACTGCGCCAGGTGCGACATGAGCTGGTGAAGCAGGAAGACATTCGGCTCCTTCTTCGCGGGCTCGGCCTTCTGCCATGAGGCGATGCCCGCCTCGAACAGGTTGCGGGCGCGGTCGGCGTCCTTGCGGTCTTCGCGATAGATGCGGGCCAGTTCGAACAGGATCGCGGGGTTGCGCGGATTGCGACGAAGACCTTCGCGCAGGA
The DNA here is from genome assembly GCA_043754645.1 of Verrucomicrobiales bacterium. Taxonomy (GTDB): domain Bacteria; phylum Verrucomicrobiota; class Verrucomicrobiia; order Limisphaerales; family CANJSG01; genus CANJSG01. The sequence goes on from JAYUUX010000565.1 coordinate 4,193, forward strand.
ACTGCTCGGCTTCGGCGCTCTTGGCGAGGCGGCTCCGGAGCCAGTAGGCCGTCGTGGTGTAGGTGTCGACCCGCGACGGATCGAGCGAGGCGGACATCTTCAGCCACGGAAGGATCTCGCGGACGCCCTTGCCGACCTCCGAGTGGTCGTGCCCGTCGCCGTGAAAATGCCCGTCCTTGAGTTCGCCGTGGTCGTGGCCGGCGTGGGAGTGGCCCGCATCGGCGCCGCCCTCGTCCATGTGGGTGTGGACCGACGGGAAGAAGTTGCGGCTGAACTTGTCGAAGATGTCGAGCGGTTGGCCGAGGAAGCTGTGCTCGTCCCCCTTGTTCTTTTCCTCGACCACGCCCGCGTCGGTGGCCATGTGGGCCGTCTCGAAGGATTCCCGGTTGTCGAAGATCGTCGGGTAGAAGCCGCTGTGGAAGTAGGCGTCGGCCTTGACGAAGAAGTGGTTCGCGAACATCCGCCGGCTGTCGCCGAGCAGCGTCTGCATCAGGTCGAACGGCTCGTTGTCGCGTTCATCGCGCGGCATCGCCACCTCGAGGGCGCAGGCCAGCGAGAACGCCGCGGTCACAAGGCCGCCGAGGGCGAGGACGTTGGTGCGGACGGGAGGCATGCGGCGCGGTTACTGGAGGCGCTTGCGGTTGAAGACCCAGCTCGCCGCGAAGAGGAACACGGACGCGGCGGCCAACGCGTAGATCAGGGCGAGGAGGAACGGCCCGGCTTCCAGCGGTGGCCAGTTGTGGGTGATGCGTTCCCGCACGTCGAACCAGCCGAGCTGGGGCAGGAGGAAGTAGAGGACGGTCAGGATGCCGCGCGAGGGCTGCTCCATGCCGACGGCCACCTTGTGGAGGTGCCGTCCGATGAGAAGGATGCCGGCGATGACGATGAAACAGATCGTGTTGTTCGAACTCGGCGCGGCGAAGACGAGCGAACCCAGCAGCGCGATGGCGATGACGATCGCGAGCATGAACCAGTGCAGCGTCACCGCCTGGAGATAGCTCCCAAGCGGCCACCCGCTTTCGCGCGCGGCGCTGATGATGCCGAAGAACAGGTAGAAGCAGACGAGCGCGACACCCGACGCGAGCCAGCAGCCGAGGAACTTCCCCAGGAGCACCTCGGTCCGGCTGATCGGCTTGGCCAGCAGGGGAAAGATGGTGCGGCTCTCGCGTTCAGACGGGATCTGGCGGGCCGAGGTGGTGATCGCGATGACGAGCGATGAAATCCAGATCAGAAGAAGGCAGATCTCCTTCAGATAGCGGACGATGTTCGAATCGTTGAAGAGGTTCACTGAACCGAGGATCAGCGTGATGAGCACGGTCAGGATCAGGAGAACGTAGAAATCCTTCCTCCGATACATCTCGCGCATGACGACGGACGAGACCGCCAGGATGTTGTTCATACGGTCACCCCTTCCGGACGACCCGGGATCGCGCCTTCGTAGCCGACGACCCGGAGGAAGACCTGCTCGAGGTTGCACCGATGGCGCGCGACCAGGTCTTGAACGGTCCCCATTTCCCGCAGCGTGCCCTGGTGGATGATGCAGACGCGGTCACAGATGGTCTCCACCTCGCCGAGTTCGTGCGACGAGAAGAGGATCGTTTTCCCCTCGTTCTTCAACCGCTGGATGATCTGGCGGACCTTCATGCGGCCGATGGGATCCAGCCCGCTCGTGGGTTCATCGAGGACCAGCAGATCGGGATCGTTGATCAGGGCCTGGGCAAGTCCGGCGCGTTGCTGCATGCCCTTGGAGAAGGTCTTGATCTGGCGTTTGCGCGCGTCCTGCAGTTCGACCATCGAAAGGATTTCGTCGATGCGTTTTTCGAGGACCGCCTTCGGGATTCGGAAGAGCTTTCCGTAGAAGCGCAGCAGCTCCTCGGGCGTGAGGAACTTGTAGTAGTAGGTGAGCTCCGGGAGATAACCGAGTCGTTGGCGGGCGGACTTGTCGGTCACGCTGACGCCGAAGATCGTCGCTTTGCCGGCGGTCGGTTCGACGAATCCAAGCAGGACGTTCATCGTGGTCGTCTTGCCCGCTCCGTTCGGCCCGAGGAAACCGAAGATCTGTCCCTGCTGGGCGTCGAGGGACAGGCCGTCGACCGCGACCTTGGTCTTCGAACCGAGCTCCCGTGACGGATACTCCACCCGCAGGTCTGATATGTTGATGACCGTTGCCATGCCCAAGTCCGGATTGAATGAATCGCGCCGCAACCCACGCGCTGCGCTCGTGCCAGCTATCGGTCGGCCGCTCTCGGACTTGAGAAATGCCTCCGGTGAACTTCAGGCCGCCGGTTTGACAGGGTTTTCCACTTC
>JAYUUX010000566.1:0-4271 GCA_043754645.1 Verrucomicrobiales bacterium
CCTTTGAGACCCTTGCCGACCAGTCGGTCCGCGTCGCGGGGTTCAACCCGGAGAAGGACACCCACACCGTCACGCTGCCGTTGGCAGAGGGCGAGATCGGCGCTCTGCGGCTCGAGACCTTTCCCGACGCCGCCTTTGAAAAGGGCGGCGCCGGCCGTGGTTCCAACGGCGTTTTCCGCGTTTCGGAAATCGAGGCCGAGATCGTCACGGTAGACAAGGATGGCAAACGTGGTTCGCCCCAGAAGGTGGCCTTCGCCGAAACGCTTTCTGAAAACGACGCCTCCAAATTGATCGACGGCAAAGCGGACTCCGGTTGGAAACCGGAAGACGTCGCCAAGCCCGCCAGCGTGCTGCTTGTGCCCAAGCTCCCGGCCAAAGTGGCCGCGGCTTCCGAGCTCGTCGTCCGGCTCAAGTATGAGGCGAACACCAACGGGCAAAGCCTCGGGCACTTCCGCCTTTCGTTCGCCCAGGACCGCGCGCTCGTCGATGCCCTGCATCCCATCCGCGAGAGTGGTTGGCAGAAGATGGGCGTCATCAAGGTCGACAACGTGGCGGAGGCTTATGCCAAGTCCTACGCCGTCGAGACCGACTTCAGCACGACGAACAAGTTCAAGTTCGGGGAGAAGGAGTTTTCCTTCGGCGGCAATCCCGCGATCGAGGACGGCAAGAGCTTCCGGCTCGTCAACGCCATCAACGACAACCACGGCCTCTTCTACTTCTCGCGGAAGGTCGTCGTGCCCGTCGACGGCGACTACCACATCCGCATCCTCGCCGACGACACCTACAAGCTCTGGGTCAACGGCGTGCTTGCCGCGACGTGGGGCCAGGACGACATCCGCCAGTTCACGTCGCGGCCCGTGACAGTCCGCCTGCGGGCCGGCGAGAACCAGCTCCTGCTCAAGGTTGCCAATCTCCAGGGCGATTGCCGCCTGTTCTTCGACGGCGAATTCGACGCGGCTCCCGGCCTTCTCCCCGCCGACCTCGCCCGCCAGCTCGCAATCCTGCCGGCTCTCGGCACCGCTGCGAAGAACCGCCTGAAAGCCTTCTGGTATCAATCCCAGTCGCTGGATCACCGTAAACTTGCCCGCGAACTCACGCTCCTCCGTGAAGAGCAATCGGCGGTCGATGCGGCGGTTCCCACGACCATGATCGCCAAGGAACGCGACAAGGTCCGCGAGACCCACCTCCTCGTGCGCGGCGAATACGACCAGAAGGGCGAGGTCATCCCGCCGGGCCTGCCCGCCATTCTCCCGCCGATGCCCAACGGCGCGCCGACCAACCGCCTTGGCCTGGCCAAGTGGCTGGTCGATCCGTCGCACCCGCTGACCGCGCGCGTCACGGTGAACCGCTACTGGCAGCAGTATTTCGGCAACGGCTTCGTGAAGACCTCCGAGGACTTCGGTGCCCAGGGCGAACCTCCGTCGCATCCGGAGCTCTTCGACTGGCTTTCCACCGAGTTCGTCCGCAGTGGATGGGACATCCGGCACATCCAGCGGCTGATCGTCACCTCGGCGACCTATCGCCAATCCTCCAAACATACGCCGACCTTGGTCGCCAAGGATCCGGAGAACCGTCTCCTCGCGCGCGGTCCGCGATTCCGCTTCGACGCCGAGACTCTGCGCGACACCGCTCTCTCCGTCAGCGGCCTGCTGGTCGAGAACCGGGGCGGCCGCAGCGTGAAGGCGTGGGAACCCGCCGGACTCTGGGAAGCCGTCTCGTATCGCAACTCGCAGTCGTTCGTGGCCGATCGCGGCGAAGGCCAGTATCGCCGCAGCCTCTACACCTACTGGAAACGGCAGAGCCCGCCGCCGAACATGCTCATCCTCGACGCGCCCACCCGCGAAAGCTGCGTGGTGAAGCGTCCGCGCACCAACACGCCGCTGCAGGCGCTCGCGCTGTTGAACGATCCGCAGTTCGTCGAGCCGGCACGGGCCTTCGCCCAACGCGTCATCCGCGAGGGCGGCAAGACCCCGCGCAGCCGCATCGAATACGCCTTCATGCTCGTCACTTCGCGCAAACCCACCCGTGACGAAGCGAAGGTGCTGGAGGACGTCCTCGCCAAACAGACCGCCGACTTCCGCAAGTCCGGCGATGCCGCCGGCAAGCTCCTGAACATCGGCGAATTCGCCGAGGATCCCTCGCTCAACAAGGCCGACCTCGCCGCATGGACGACGATCGCCAGCATGCTCCTGAACCTGGATGAGACGGTGACTAAGGGATGAAGACGAGAATAGCCTTCCTGCTGATTGTAGAGCTGCTGGTCGGCGTTGCTGTGCTTTCCATCAGCCATGCCCATCGCCCAGCGACCGCCCGGGCCCTTGCAGAGTGGCGTATGCAGCCAACTGCGGAGAACAGGGCCGCCCTTGATCAGCAGCTAAAGATTCAGCATAGAGCTGATGAGGTGGATAATTTGATCCTTTGGCTTGGATTCAGCGCTTTCGCGGCTCCGGTGATTCTCCTGTTCCCATTTCGAAAAACTTCGTCCACCGCTCGGCTAGCGGCAAACCTATGAACGCCGCACCACCCAAGCACCGGCTAATCTCCGAACGGCCCTCCGGGCCGACCGCGCCCTTCGCATCCGGTATCCGGAATCAGGTATCCGGCCTCTGACCCTCTCCTCCCATGAACCCCTTCCGCGATCAACAGCTTCTCCAGACCCGGCGCCAGTTCTTCGGCAAGGCCGCCGTCGGCATCGGCACCGCCGCGCTCGCGTCGCTGCTGAACCCGTCCCTCTTCGCCGCCGCCGCTGCGGAAAGCGTGGCCAAGGGCCGCGGCGTCTTGGGCAAGCCGCATTTCCCGGCCAAGGCCAAGCGCGTCATCTACCTGTTCATGGCCGGCGGTCCGTCGCAGCTCGATCTCTACGACTACAAGCCGATGCTCGAGAAGTTCCACGAGAAGGAACTGCCTGCGACCATCCGCATGGGCCAGCGCATCACCGGCATGACGTCCGGGCAGAGTTCGCTGCCCGTGGTGAAGTCCCTCTTCAAGTTTGCCCAACACGGCAAGAGCGGGCAGTGGTTCAGCGACCTTATCCCGAACATCGCCTCCCTCTCCGACGACATCGCCGTCATCAAGACCGTCAACACCGAGGCGATCAACCACGACCCGGCCATCACCTACATCCAGACAGGATTCCAGCAGGCCGGCCGCCCCAGCATGGGCGCGTGGATGAACTACGGCCTCGGCAGCGAGAACGAAAACCTGCCCGGCTTCGTCGTCATGATCTCCAGCGGCAAAGACGCCGACCAACCGCTCTTCGCGCGTCTCTGGGGTTCCGGCTTCCTGCCGTCCGAACACCAGGGCGTGCAGTTCCGCGGCAAGGGCGACCCTGTTCTCTACCTTTCCAACCCCGACGGCCTCAGCAGCACCGTGCGCCGCCGGATGCTCGACGGCTTGGCCAAACTCAATGCCAAGCAGTTCGACGAGTTCGCCGACCCCGAGACCCAGACGCGCATCGCCCAATACGAGATGGCCTACCGCATGCAGACGTCGGTGCCGGAACTCGTCGACCTTTCCAAGGAATCCGCCGCGACGCTGGAGATGTATGGGCCCGACGTGAAGAAGCCCGGCTCCTTCGCCTACAACTGCCTCCTCGCCCGCCGCATGGCCGAGAAGGACGTGCGCTTCATCCAGCTCTATCACCGGGGTTGGGACCAGCACGGCAATCTCCCGAACCGCATCCGCGAACAGTGTGCGGACACCGACCGCGCCAGCGCGGCTTTGGTGAAGGACCTCAAACAGCGCGGCCTGCTCGACGACACCCTCGTCGTCTGGGGCGGTGAGTTCGGCCGCACCGTCTACTGCCAGGGAAAGATCGAGAAGGAGAACTACGGCCGCGACCACCATGGCCGGTGTTTCAGCATCTGGATGGCCGGCGGCGGCGTGAAGGGCGGGACGACCTACGGCGAGACCGACGACTACGGCTACAACGTGGCCAAGGACCCCGTGCACATCCACGACTCCAACGCCACGATCCTCCACTGTCTCGGCATCGACCACGAGAAGCTGACCTATCGCTTCCAGGGCCGCGACTTCCGCCTCACCGACATCCACGGCCACGTCGTGAAGCCGGTCCTCGCCTGACGCCGTGGGCTGCGCGTCCTCGCGCGGCCAGTGGGTGTTTTCCAGGGTCATCCGCGAAAGGCGCGAAGGAACGCGAAGAGGTTCACCGCAGAAGACGCGGAACGAGCAGAAGGAAACCGAAGGCTTACGGCAGGTAGGGCGAAGGCTCCCGCCGAGCGGCCTTGGGGCGTAGGTCTGCCAAGTCGGCC
>JAYUUX010000567.1:0-10963 GCA_043754645.1 Verrucomicrobiales bacterium
TTTCCAATAGCGCCCGCGACGCCGGTCTGACCGGCCTTGAATTTCTCGAAGGCATTCCTGGAAGCGTCGGCGGTGCGTTGCGGATGAACGCCGGAGCGATGGGGGCGTGGACGTTCGACGTCGTCGAACGTGTCCGATTCATGTCCCGGGAGGGCGTCGTCGAAGAGCGTGTTTCGTCGGAGGTCCCGGTCGAATACCGCGCGTGCCCGCTGCTCCGGACCCACATTGCGCTTGGGGCGGTCGTTGTCGGAAAGCCCGCTCCGGTCCAAGACGTCCGCGCGAAAATGGAGGCGGGCAACCGCAAGCGTTGGGAATCCCAACCTGCCCAGCCAAGCGCCGGCTGCATCTTCAAAAATCCCGCTGATTTGCCCGCCGGAAAGTTGATCGACGAACTCGGCCTGAAGGGCACGCGTGTCGGCAATGCGATGGTCTCCGACGTCCACGCCAATTTCATCGTGAACCTCGGTGGCGCGTCGGCGCGCGAGGTCCTCGAACTCATCGAGGTCGTCCGGAGCCGCGCCAAAGAAAAGCGCGGCATTGATTTGCACACCGAGGTTGAAATCCTCGGGCAGGATCTAGTTTGAAATGTCCCGTGTCCTGAACATCACCGTGCTGCTGGGCGGCCCTTCCGCCGAACGCGAGGTCTCGCTTCGGACGGGGTCCGCCGTGGCCAAGGCGCTGCGTTCGCTCGGGCATCTGGTCAACGAAGTGGATCCGGTCTCGGGAAACCTGGCCCTTCCGGTGGGAACCGAGGTCGTGTTCCTTGCGTTGCATGGGACCTACGGGGAGGACGGGTTGGTCCAACGTGAACTCGACGTGCTTGGCGTGCCGTATACGGGCTGCGACGCCGTCGCCAGCCGCATCGCCTTCGACAAGGTGCTGACCAAGCTGGCGTGCTACCGGGACGGCGTGCCGACCGCGAACTTCGCGGTGCTGCATTCCGTCAACTCGCCGTGGCCGGCCAGCCTTTCAGTCCCGGCGATCATCAAGCCGGTGCGGCAGGGTTCCAGCGTCGGGCTTCAGTTCGTCGACTCCACGGAACAGTTTTCGAAGGCGCTTGCCGCATCGCTCGAGCACGACACGGAAGCCTTGATGGAGGAACGGATCGTCGGTCGTGAAACCACCGTGGCGATCCTCGATGGAGTCGCGCTGCCCGTGGTGGAGATCCGGCCAAAGCAGGGGAGCTACGACTACCAGAACAAGTATACGGCCGGCGCGACGGAGTATTTTTGTCCGGCCGACTTTTCGCCTGAGACCACTCTGGCAATCCAGCGAGCTGCGCTCGGAGCGTTCAAGGCCGTCGGCGCCCGCGACTACGCCCGTGTGGACGTGATGGTCCGTCCGGATGGTTCTCCTGTGGTGCTCGAGGTGAACACGCTTCCGGGCATGACCGAGACGAGCCTGTTGCCGAAAGCCGCGGCCGCGCACGGCCTCACCTACGCCGCGCTCTGCCAGCGGATGATTGATCTCGCGCTCAAACGTGCGGGAAGGAGGGAAGTCTGATGGGTTTCTTCTCCAAGAACCGCGCCCGCAATCGCCGCGTTTCCCGCGACGTCGTCCTCAACGTGAAGTTGAGCAACGACCAGGTGCGTTCACGGCGGATGACCATCGCGGCGCGGGTTCTGATGGTCCTGTTCTGCGTGGCGTTCGCGGGCTTCGTCCTGTTGCGCGGCGGACAGTGGCTGACCAACCGCCTGATGTATGAGAACGCGGCCTTCACGGTCCGGAAGGTCGACGTGACGACCGACGGCGTGATGACACACGCCGAGATCCGGCGGTTCGTGATCCTGCGTCCCAACCAGAACCTCTACGCCCTCGACCTCGCGGCGGTGAAACGCGACCTCGAGATGCTTCCGTGGATCCGCCACGCCTTCGTTGAACGCGTGCTGCCGGAAACCCTCCGGATCCAGGTCGAGGAGCGGGAGCCCGTCGCGGAGATCCGCCGTCCGGTGACGACCCCCCGCGGCGAACTCGTGACCCAGCGCCTGCTTGTCGACGATTCCGGCTTCGTCATGCCGGCGTTGGACGGCTGGATCAAACACGTGAACACGTCGGGCAACGTCGACCAGATCGCGTTTCCGCAGATGATGATGAACCTGACGGACGTCGTGGAAGGGCGGCGGCTCGAGGTCGTGGGCGTCACATCCGCGATCGAACTTCTGAGGCGCTTCGAATTGTCGTCGATGGCCGGGATCGTGGAAATCCTGAGCATCGACATCACCCAGGCCGACGAGCTGATCCTGACAACCGTGCAGGGGACCAAGGTGACGTTCGCCATCCAGGGCATCGATCGCCAGCTCCTGCGCTGGCGCGAAATCCACGACCGCTTGGCCGCATCGCGCGTCACCGCTGCCAGCATCAATCTGACCGTCGCAAATCATATTCCCGTCATCCCGGCCGAGCTCACGCGCCAGCCGGAAACCCCGTCCCGGCCCAAGCCGGTCCGCCCACCCAGGAGACGCAATGTTTGACCGCTCCAACCAGATCATTGTCGGACTTGAGATCGGCACTTCCAAGGTCTGCGCCGTCGTCGGCGAAGTCAACGAGCAGGGTGCTCTGAACGTCATCGGCCTCGGGCAGGCGCGTTCGCGCGGTGTGCGCAAGGGCGAGATCACCGACCTGACCGCCGCCGAAGAAGACGTTCGCGCCGCGTTGACGGAAGCCGAGGCGATGTCCGGCGTCGAGATCCGCTCCGTCTATCTCGGCGTCACCGGCAACCACATCCACGGCATCGGAAACCGCGGAGTGCATCCCATCGTGGCAGCCGACCGACTCATCTCCGACGAAGACGCGCAGGACGTCGTGCGCAACGCCAAGGCGATCAACATCCCGCCGCAGAACCAGATTCTCCACGCCGTCCGCCAGCATTTCATGGTCGATGACCAGTCCGGCATCGTGAACCCCGTCGGCATGTCCGGTGCGCGTCTGGCCGTGGACATGCACGTCATCCACGGTCTCGCCGGCCGCATCGAGAACCCGATCCGCGCCGTGAAAGGCCTCCAGCTCGAAGTGGAGAACGTCGCGTTCACCGGCCTCGCCACCGCGCTCGCCGTGCTCAGCAGCGAGCAGAAGGAAATGGGCGCCATCGCCGTCGACATCGGCGGCGGCACCACGGAATACGCCGTCTACTGCCGGGGAGTTGTCCGCCATACCGGAGTCATCGGCGTCGGCGGTGATCACATTTCAAACGACCTCGCCTATGGGCTCAGGGTTCCGCTCAGCCTGGCCGAACAGCTCAAGCTTCAGCACGGTTCGGCCAAGGTCGATCCGTCCGTGCGCGGCCAGTCCATCACGCTGCCGCAGGGCGCCGGGCTTCAGCATCGCTCGGTCAACCTTGAGAACCTCCGCCTGATCATCCATCACCGCGTCGATGAGATCCTTGAGCTGGTGGCCGACGATGTGATCCAACGCGGCCTCACGCACCACGTCCGCGCCGGAGTGTTCCTCACCGGCGGCACGTCCCGGCTTCCGGGCATCCGCGAATTGGCCGAACAGGTTTTCGGCCTTCCGGCCACGTTGGGCCGCACATCCGCGATCAACGGCCTTTCGGCGGCGCTCGACCAGCCCGAGTTCGTCACGCCGATCGGCCTGGTGAAGTTCGGATCGTTCCAGGAGAAGGCCCGCAAGCCGGTGGGCATCCGCTGGCCTTTCAAGCTTGGTGAAATCTTCGGCGCCCGCTTTTCGCTCTGACCATGAATACCCCGGACAACTTCCTCGATTCGATGGCGGACGGCGGCGTTCGCATCTGCGTGATCGCTCTTGGACAGGCGGGTATCAAATCCGTCGATCGTCTGGCGACTTCCCTCGAAGGCGTTCGTTTCATCGCGGCCGATTCCGACGCCACGACGCTTCGGGCATCGTTGTGCGGCGAAAAACTCCTCCTCGGCGCGAAGCAGACCCGAGGAATGGGCACTGGTGCCGATGCCGAACTCGGCCGGGCGCTGGCCGAAGAAGCCGAGGAACAGATCCGGACCATCGCGGGCGGGCATGATGTGGTCTTCGTGGTTGCCGGACTAGGTGGAGGCACCGGCAGCGGTGCGGCTCCGTTCCTCTCAAAAATTTGCCGCGAATCGGGTGCGCTGACGCTCGGTGTCGTGGTGACGCCTTTCAGCTTCGAGAGCAGCCGCCGACATGAGATTGCCCGCGGCTCATTGCGCGAATTGAAGATGTCGGCGGATTCCGTCCTCAGCCTCGGCAATCACCGGCTGGGAAAGTTGATCGACGAATCCCAGCCCATCACGGAAGTCCTCGCCGTCAGCGACGAACTCGTCGCCCATGGCATCCGCGGACTTTGGCAGCTCATCACCCGGCGCGGCTTGATCCCCTTGGGTTTGCCCGAACTTCAGAAAGCCATCCGCGGCCGTCATACCGAGAGCGCTTTTGCCGTGGCCGAAGCCTCTGGCGAAGGCCGCACCCAGGCGGTGCTCGACAAGCTGCTCAAGCACCCGCTGCTCGACGACGGACGGGCGCTGACGGAAGCGGAGAACGTCATCGTCAGCATCGTCTCCGGGCCGGAACTCACGCCTGCCGAGATCGGCCGGATCAAGGACCACGTCCAACGCGAGGCCGACAAGGCCGACGTCACCGTCGGTGCCGTCTGCGATGAAACGCACGCCGGACGCCTGTCCGTCCTGCTGGTGGTCACTCGGCGCACCGCAGCGGAAAAGCCGGAGATCCTTGAGGACGATTCCGCGGAAACCTTCGGACAGACGCCCGCGCCGCACACTTCCTCCCGGTTTGTCCCCCCTGCGCCGATCCTCACCGGTGATCGCAGGTCCGAACCGGCCGACAAATCCTCGGGCCGCCGCCGTCGCAAACGGCACGAAGTCCAGCAGCCGGAGCTTGCTCTCCAGGTCATCCCCAAGGGCCGTTTCGACAAGAGCGAACCCACCGTCCACGGCGGTTCCGATCTCGACGTGCCCACCTACATCCGCCGCAACGTCACCCTCGTCGACTTCCCGTCGCTGAGCTGAGCGGGCCTACGGCTGGGAGGGTGACGGCACGCGCCGAGTCGCCTTGGCGGTGAAAACAATCTGGTTTCAGCCGCTGCTCGCCGTAATCGCGACAGGGAGTGTTGCAGATGAATTGCCGCTTGCTCCACCCAAGTCGGTCGGACACGGTGAAACAGGTGAAAGTTGCTCATCTCATGCTGACGTTGCTGTTGGTCGCCCTATGGCTGCCAGCGTCGTCTCATGTTCTGCTTGAGCATCTCGGCCTGATTCACGAGGCGCACTCCGACCATGATTCCGATTCTACCGGTTCGCATGAGCACGATGACGACAATCATTCCGTGGCCGATGGCAATTGCCTGCTGACTCCGACGGGCGTCAAGGTGCCCGCTCCACAGCAGGCCTTTCCCCTATCCCTGATTGGCTATCTCGCAAAGGAGTGGGCATTTGATCTCGATAGACACCAGATTCCCTCGGGTCTAGCGCCACCCGGCACAACTCCTCCCGAGCTTTCCCATCGCTGGCAGTTTTCTTCCCGCGCGGCTCTTCCTGTCCGTGCTCCGTCCTTCGTCTCCTGACAGTCCGTCCCTGGACTGATTCTCCGGTTGGCTGACTCCGCTGTCGGCTAATCGTTCCTACATTCCATTGTTTCCTGTCGTCCGTATCCGCTCCGGACGGCTCCCCATCGTTGGGGAATAGACCGAGCGGGACGATTCCATTGTCCCATGAAAACTGTCCTCCCTTTCCGTTCGTTTGTTCCGTTCGTCGGCGCGTTGACCGCGCTGGCGCTCGTCTCCGGCTGCGGTGATTCCAAGCCCGCAGCCTCGGCCGATGGCCACGGCCATGCGCACGACGATCATGCCCATGCCCCGCCGCACGGCGGCACGCCCGTCTTGTTGGGCAAGTCGCTCCAACTCGAACTCGTGGCCGACTCCATCGAAGGCAAGATGCTGGCCTACGTCTATGACGCGGAGTTCCACGATTCCGTTCGGGTGACGGAGACAAACTTCCTTCTGCAAGCCCGGTTCGACGGTCGCTCGGAAACGCTCTCCTTCAACCGGTCTCCGAATCCCACGACGGGCAAGGTGCCGGAAAAGTCGGCCCTGTTCGACGCTCGGGCGGATTGGCTGAAGACCATCAAAACCTTCGAGGGAACCCTGCCCGCCCTCACGCTCGGCGGCCAGTCGTTCACCAACGTCACGTTCTCGTTCCCCAAGGGCACGGCCCATTCGCACTGACCATGAAGGCATCTTCTTTTCGACTGATAACCGGCGGATTCATTGGGGTTGGCCTGTTGCTTGGGACGGGCTGCAAGCCGGCTGGTGAAGCCGGGCATGGTCACGACCACGGCGAACCCAAGACCGCGCAGATCACGGTCTGGACCGACCGCCATGAAGTCTTCGCCGAACATCGCGCGCCGGTCGCCGGGCAGCCGACGCAGTTCATTACCCACGTCACCGACCTCCACACGTTGGAACCGCGCCGCGAAGGCATGGTGAAGTTTATTCTCCGCCAAGGTGGAACCGTGACGGAACACCCGCAGGCGGCTCCGGCGAGGGCGGGAATCTATCTGCCGGGCATCACCTTTCCGCAGGCCGGCGACTGGCAACTGTCGCTGCTCATCCCCACCGATGGCACCAACGCCACGGTCGAGCTCGGAACGGTCAAAGTCTATGCAGACTCCCATGCCGCCGAACACGCGGCCATCGCCGATGGACCGGAAGGCGTGAGTTTCCTCAAGGAGCAGCAGTGGAAAATCCTGTCGAAGGCGGAACCGGCGACTACGCGCCCCCTCGTCGAAAGGCAACGCGTCGCAGCCCGCGTCAAGGCCCGACCCGGTGGCAGCGCCACTTTGACCGCGCCCGTCTCCGGGCAACTGATGGCCCCGGCCAACCAGCCGTTGCCGCAGCCGGGACAGAAGGTCGAAGCCGGACAACTGCTCGCGCTGCTCAAGCCGAACTTCTCCGAAGCCGGAGCCAAGGTGGCGGAAGCCCAGGCCGAGTTCGCCACGGCCAAAGCCGCCTTGAACCAAGCCGAAGCCGCCAATGAGCGCACCAAGAAGCTGGCCGCCGACAAGGCCAAGTCGGAACGCGAAGTGCAGGAGGCGGAACTGGCCTATCAGGCGGCCAAGGCGCGTCATGCCGCCGCCGCCGGGGTGCTGGGCACCTTCCGGCAGGCCGGGGGCAACGCCGACGGACCCTTGTTGATGGAACTGCGCGCCCCCATCGCGGGCGTGCTCGACGCGGTCACAGCCGGCAGTGGCGACATGGTGGCTGCGGGTCAACCGCTGCTGAAGGTATTGAACCCTGAATCGGTTTGGATCGAGGCCCGCATCCCCGAAAGCGGCTTGACCCGACTGGCAGCCGCCAAGGGCGCGGTGCTGCAAGCGGACGGTGCGGAAGGCGGGTTGCTCCCCGTCACCGGCGAAGGCGTGGGCCGATTCGTCGCCCTCGGGCTGGAAGTGGACGCCGCCACGCGCACCGTGCCGTTGATCTACGAAACGGCGAACCGCGACGGACGGCTACGCATCGGGCAGAGCGTCACGCTCCACGTCGAGACCGCACGGGTTGAAGACGCCGTTGCGATCCCCGACAGCGCGCTGGTCGAGGAGGGCGGGCAGCTGATCGCCTTCGTTCAGATCTCCGGCGAGACCTACGAGAAACGCGAGATCAAGACCGGCATCAGCGACGCCGGGTTCGTGCAGGTGCTCGAAGGCATCAAGACGGGCGAACGCGTCGTCACCAAGGGCGCGTATGCCATCCGGCTCTCGTCCATCTCCGGCGTCATCCCGGCGCACGGCCACGCCCACTGAGGATCCGACATGGACAAACTCATCCAATGGGCCTTGGGCAACCGCGTGCTGGTGCTCGTCGCCGCGCTGTTGCTGACCGTCTTCGGCACCTACACCGCCACGCGGATGCCGGTTGACGTGTTCCCCGATCTCACTGCGCCGACCGTCACCGTCATCACCGAGGCGCACGGCATGGCTCCGACCGAAGTCGAGAGCCAGGTCACGTTCCCCATCGAGACCGCCGTCAACGGCGCGTCCGGCGTGCGGCGCGTCCGCTCGGCCACGGCCGTCGGCATCTCCGTCGTCTGGGTCGAGTTCGAGTGGGGCACGGACATCCGCGACGCCCGCCAGATCGTCGGCGAAAAGATCGGCACCATCGCCGGCGACCTGCCGCCGGAGGTGGAGCGTCCCGTTCTCGCCCCGCAGTCCTCCATCATGGGCGAGATCCTCTTCCTCGCGCTGACTTCGGAGAAGCATTCCCCCGCCGAGCTGCGGAGCTATGCGGAGATCAACATCCGTCGCCGGTTGTTGGCCGTTTCCGGTGTGTCGCAGGTCACGCCCATCGGTGGCGGGGAGAAGCAGTTCCAGGTGCTGGTGCGGCCCGAAGCCCTGCAATCCCACGGTGTCACCTTGAACCAGATCGTCCGTGCGCTGGAGGAGGGCAATGAGAACGTTTCCGCCGGCATCATCAACGAACGCGGCCAGGAATGGCTCGTCACCGGCGTGGGCCGGGTTCGGACGCTGGAGGACATCGCCTCCACCGTCGTGACAGCGCGCGACGGCGTGCCGACCCGCATCGGCGACGTGGGCGAGGTGAAAGTCGGCGAAGCGCAGAAGCGCGGCGAAGGCTCCGCGATGGGCCGTCCCGCCGTGCTGCTCGGCCTCCAGAAGCAACCGGGTGCGAACACGCTCGAACTGACCAAACGTCTGGACACTGTGCTGGCCGATGTCGCCGCCAAGCTGCCCGACGGCATGAAGCTCAAGACCGACATCTTCCGACAGGCGGACTTCATCTCCATCTCCGTCAGCAACGTCCAGCGGGCGCTGCTCGAAGGCGTCGTCCTGGTGGCGGTGGTGATGCTGCTCTTCCTCGCCAACTTCCGCGCCACGCTCATCACCCTGACGGCCATTCCGCTGTCGCTGGTCACGGCGGTGCTGACGCTGAAATGGTTCGGGGCATCCATCAACACCATGACCCTCGGCGGCATGGCCATCGCCATCGGCGCGCTGGTGGACGACGCGGTGATCGACGTGGAGAATGTCTTCCGCCGTCTACGCGAGAACCACCAGAAACCGCCCGGCGCTCGGCGCCCGGCGCTGCAAGTCGTGCTGACGGCGAGCGTCGAGATTCGTAGTTCCATCGTCTTCGCGACGCTCATCATCGCGCTCGTCTTCCTGCCGATCTTCTTCCTCGCGGGCGTGGAGGGCCGCCTGTTGCAGCCGCTCGGCGTGGCCTATCTGGTGGCGTTGGGCGCGTCGCTGATCGTCGCCGTCACCGTCACGCCGGTGATGTGCTACTTCCTGCTGCCCGGCAGCAAGGCGGTGCAGGCGGAGCATGAACCGGCCTTCGTCCGTTGGCTCAAGGGCGTCTATGCGCCCGTGTTGAGGTCCGCCCTCAACCATCCCTGGGCCTACAGCGTCCCGGCCGTGCTTGTGCTGGCCGTCGCGTTGTTCGCCACGTCGAGGATGGGCCGGGCTTTCCTGCCGGAGTTCAACGAAGGTTCGCTCACCATCAGCGCCGTGACGTTGCCGGGAACGTCGCTCGCGGAGTCCGACGCGCTGGGACGCGTGGTCGAACAGACACTGATGGGATTTCCCGAAGTGGTGTCGGTCGCCCGCCGCACCGGCCGCGCCGAACTGGACGAACACGCCCAGGGCGTCGAAGCCGCCGAACTCGATGTCTCCATCCAGATGAAGGACCGGAACAAGAAGGAGTTTCTCGAGGCGTTGCGGGCCTCGTTTTCACAGGTGCCCGGCATGAACATCACCATCGGACAGCCGATCTCGCACCGCATCGACCACATGCTCTCCGGCACGCGGGCGAACATCGCGGTGAAGATCTTCGGCCCCGATCTCTACCGGCTCCGCGCTCTGGCCGAACAGTCCCGGCAAGCCATGTCCGGCGTCGTCGGCGTGGTGGATTTGTCGGTGGAACAGCAGACCGAGGTGCCCGTGTTGCAGGTGAAGTTCGACCGGGCGGCCATCGCGCGGCACGGCCTGACCATCCGGGAAGCGGCCCAGACTCTGGAAGCGGCCTTGCAGGGCGTGAAAGCCTCCCGTGTGCTGGAAGGGCAGAGCTCCTACGATCTCGTCGTCCGGTTGGCGGACACGAAGGAGTGGCGGCTCGATACCGTGGGCGACGTGCTGGTGGACACCCCGGCCGGAGCCAAAGTGCCGCTGCATTCGCTGGCCCGCATCCGCAAGGACACCGGCCCGAACCAGATCCTCCGTGAACAGGTCGAACGAAAGATCGTCGTCCAATGCAACGTGGCCGGCCGCGACGTGACCGGCGTGGTCAACGACATCCAGAAGCTGGTCAACCCGGTCCTCGCCGCAGCCGTCGGCTACCGGGTGGAATACAGCGGCCAGTTCGAGAGCGCCGCCGAAGCGGGCCGGACGCTCATGCTCGTCAGCCTCGGCGTCATCGTCGGCATCGGGTTCCTGTTGCAGCTTGCGTTCCGCTCCAGCCGCGACGCTGCCCTCGTCATGCTCAACCTGCCTCTCGCCCTGATCGGCGGCGTGGCGGGCGTGTTCGTCAGCGGCGGTGTCCTCAGCGTGGCCTCGCTGATCGGGTTCATCACTGTGTTCGGCATCGCCACGCGCAACGGCATCATGCTCGTGTCCCACATCCGGCATTTGCAGGAGCACGAGGGCGTGACCGACTTCCGCGAGGCCGTCCGCCTCGGCGCGATGGAACGGCTGGTGCCGATCCTGATGACGGCGTTGGCCGCAGGACTCGCCCTCATCCCGTTGGCCCTCGGCGGCGAGAAGCCGGGCAACGAAATCCAGACCCCGATGGCCATCGTCATCCTCTTCGGGCTGATGACCTCGATGGTGCTGAACATGATCATCGTCCCGGCGCTCTACCTGCGCCTTGGACGGCCCGTGAACCCTTCAACCCCGGCTATCCCATGACCCAATACCTCATCAAAGTTTTGTTGACCTCAATGCTTGTCGTGGCCGTGACCGAAGTGTCGAAACGCAGTTCGCTCATCGGCGGGCT
>JAYUUX010000568.1:0-6397 GCA_043754645.1 Verrucomicrobiales bacterium
GGGATTTGATCTGAACAACTTCACATCGGATTCCTACAAGGACTTCGTGGTCGTAAGCAGCAACCGCCTCTACACGCTGGACACCCGCCGCTTCAACCGGAACCCGATCGTCCTGAACGGCTCCCTGCTGGACGGGCTCATCCATGGCAACACGCTCTACGGCGAGTCCGACAACCGCGGCGGTTCCCAGGTCCAGGTCGCCTATTCGCCCGACTACAACCTCACTGGCAGGTCGAACATCTTCCTCGGGTTCTTCAGCTCCTATGAGCAGAACCAGGACAGCCTCGGCGCGGTGGAATACTCCATCGACCAGGGCGCGAACTGGCTCCCGCTGACCTACCTCCTGGACGACCAGGACGGCGTCGCCGATGTGAAGCGCACCAACGGCGTCGTCGATGTGGCCGCCACCATGAACACGGTCGACGGCGGAGCGGCCTATGCCACCAACTACGGCGCGTTCATTCTTGCTCCTCTCTCCTCGATCAAGCCCGCCAACATCAGCGGCCGCATCAACGACGACTCCTTCGAGTCCAAACGCATCGAAGTCCTCCGTGTTCCCTCGGGCGACGGCCGGGCCACGGTCCGCTTCCGTTTCCTCCAGACCGGCACCGGCAGCTGGTATTGGTCGCTCGACGACATCGGCCTCTACAGCATCAATACCCCCGTCCTGACGACGCAGCCCGCCTCGCAGAAGATCGACGTCGGCAGCCCGGTAACCTTCACCACGGTGGCCACGATCAATCCTCCCTACACCTACCAGTGGCAGTTCAACGGGGCGAACCTGCTCAACGCCACCAATGCCAGCTACACTATCGCCAGCGTCGAGACCAACAACGCCGGAGCCTACTCCGTGCTCGTGAAGAACTCCGACGGCACGACACCCAGCGCCCAGGCGACCCTCACGGTCGTATCGGTGCCCGAGATTACCACCCAGCCCGCTTCCAGGCTCAGCAGCCCCGGATGGCCGGTGACGATCTCCGTCGCCGCCCGTGGCCGCCAACCGCTGACCTTCCAGTGGCTCAGAAACGGCACCGCTCTCGGCGGCGCCACCGGATCGAACCTGTTCTACCCGGCGGTCCAGTCGGCTGATTCCGGCGCGATCTCGGTGATCGTCGGCAACACCAGCGGATCGGTCACCAGCAGCGTGGTCAGCCTCGGAGTCTTCTCCGGAGCCATCACCAACGACATGGTCGCCCACATGAAGTTCGACGGGAACACCGCCGATTCGTCAGGCCGTGGCAACAACGCCACCGCCGTTGGAGCGCCCGCGTTCGTCACGGGCAAGGTCGGAACCGGCGCCCTCCAGATCACCACGGTGCAGAACGGCAGCTCGTTCAACTACGCCACGTTCGGCGCCACCACCCCGGCCGATCTCAGCTTCGGCGCAACGAATGACTTCACCATCGCCCTGTGGGCGTTCATCCCGACCAACAGCTTCAGGGGTGACCCGGCGTTGCTCGGCAACAAGGACTGGGGCAGCGGCAGCAACCCGGGCTTCGTCATCTTCACCACCGGCGGCCTCCGCTGGAACTACCGCGACCTGAACGGAACCCGAACGGACTACAACCCCGGAATCAGGGCCGACGACGGTCAATGGCATCACCTGCTGGTTGTCTTCGCCCGCACCAACGGGGCCCGCACCTACTTCGACGGCGTCCTCCGTGACACCCGGTCCATCGGCAACGGTGCCGGCTCGATCGACGCTCCGGCCGGCAAGACGTTCAACATCGGCCAGGACGGCACGGGCACCTACACCGACGGCAACGGCGTCGGCATCACCAACGCGGTCCTGGACGAAGTCGTCATCTGGCGCCGCGCCTTGACCCAGCAAGAAGCCACGGCGGTCTACTCCGTCGGCCAGGCTGGCCTCGAGGTCACCAAGGCCGTCGCCATCGCCGCCGGCTCCATCACCGCGGTTCCTTCCGGCAGCAACATCAGCATGACCTGGATCGGCGCCTCCGGCCTCAAGCTCCAGAGGACCACCAGCCTCGCCTCGCCCATCGTCTGGGAAGACGTCCCAGGCACGGACGGCGTCAGCAACATCGTGTTGCCCGCGACCGGCGCGCCCACGTTCTACCGGCTCAGCCGCTAGTCAGACTCAAGGGCGGCCGGTGAGCCGGCCGCCCTTCCACTTTTTCACTCCTGGATGGGAGTGAATTTCCTGGCGGGTTCCGGTGTGTCATTCCGTGTGTCACATTCGGACCCGCCAGGAACCGTTTTAAGGAGTTGCCCTTGTTGAACCGCTGACAATCCGCACTGCCACCCATTTTCCCGTTTTGACCGATGTCGATTCCGGCAAAGCTGCGCCCACGATCAGCAGGTCCTCGCACACCATGAATCCTCCGAGCAACCAGTCCTTTGCCGTCAACGGCCGCACCTACCAGCCGCCGTCGCGCCCCGTCGCCGTCATTTGCCTCGACGGTTCGGCCGACGAGTATCTCGACGCGGCGATCGCACGTGGACGAATGCCGAACCTCCAGGCCATGTCCGTCCGTGGTTGGCGCGGGATGGCGCGGGCTGCGATGCCCACGTTCACCAACGTCAACAACACCTCCATCGTCACCGGCACGCCGCCATCCGTTCACGGGATGAGCGGAAACTTCTTCCTCGATCCCGCGTCGGGCCAGGAAGTGATGATGAACTCCTCCGTCTTCGTCCGCGTGCCCACGCTCTTCCCGGCCGCGCAGAAGTCCGGCCGCAAGGTCGCCGTCGTCACCGCCAAGGAGAAGCTCCGCGACATATTCGCCAGCGGATTGGTAGTGGCACAGGCGCCCTCGCCTGTGCCGGGCGGAGTCGGCGGCATCGCCTTCTCCTCCGAGAAAGCCCGCGACGCCCGCCCGGACACCCACGGCATCGGGGACCTTGAGACGCTCGTCGGACCGACACCGGAGATCTATTCGGGCGACGCCTCGATCTACGTTCTCAAGGCCGGTGTGAAGCTGCTCGAAACCGGCCGGGCCGACTTCCTCTACCTCAGCACCACCGACTACATGCAGCACAAGTTCGCCCCGGAAGATCCCGAGATCCTCGCCTTCTACGCTGCCATCGACGACGAGATCGGACGGCTTCTCTCGCTCGGCGCCATCGTCGGCGTGACGGCCGATCACGGCATGAACGCCAAGCGGAAGCCCGATGGTTCTCCCAACGTGATCTACCTCGAGAGCGAACTGGTCGAGACGTTCGATGCGGAGTTCCGCGTGATCCTTCCGATCACCGATCCCTACGTGGCGCACCATGGGGCGCTCGGATCTTTCGCGATGGTCCATCTGCCGGAAGGAATCCAACCCGGTGTCGTCGCGAAGTGGATCAGTGAACGGGCCGGTGTCACCGAAGTCTACGACCGCCCGACGGCCGCGCGGAAACTGGAGCTGCCGGCGGATCGCCTCGGCGAACTCGTCGTCATCTCCGGACGCGACGTCGTCCTCGGCCGCACGCCCGAATACCACGACCTGAAGGCCGTAGGCTCCACGCTCCGTTCCCACGGCGGGCGCTACGAGGAGATGGTGCCCTTCGTCCTGAGCGAACCGCTTTCCCCCGCTTACGCCGCGCGCGCCGCCGGCGACCTCCGCAACTTCGACATCTTCGACTTCACCTGCAACGCCTCCCCCAATCGATGAAACCTGCCTCGACTCAACCCGCCTGGTGTTCGGGGAACGAACCAGGGTTTAACCACAGATGGACACAGATGAACACGGATGGGAAAGCGCCCTCGCATGAACGGCTGCTGCGTTTAGACCGCATTTGGAACTTTCCCCTCGGAGGCATCTCGTTCGCGGCCCGTATCTGTGTCCATCTGTGTCCATCCGTGGTTGCTCTGGCCGTCTTGCTCCTGGCGCCACTCGCCGCCGTAGCCCATCCCGACAAGGTCGAGGACCGGCTCCTGATGCACTTCGCCACCGGCACGCATCCCATCGAGAACGGAACCTGGCAGGATCTGACCCACAGGCTCAATGCGAAGGTCATGGGCGAACCCGCGCTGACCAACATAGGCCCCGCCCAGGCGATGGTCTTCAACGGACTGACTGACTGGCTGCTGGCGGCACCCGACATCACCGGAGCCAGGCCGGTTCTGCCGAAGAAGGAATTCTCCGCCGCCGCCTGGGTGTTCCTCAACGAAACCCAGCCCGACGGCGGCATCACCGGCTTCCTCCAGGACAATGGCGAGTTCGAGAAGGGCTGGCTGCTCGGCTACAATCAGAAAAACTTTGTCTTCACCCTTTCCACCACCGGCGCGGACGACGGCAACGGCAAGCTCACCGCGTTGGCCGGCAAGACGACCATCCAGCCAGGCCGGTGGTTTTACGTCGCCGCCACCTACGACGGCACGACGATGCGGCTTTATGTGAACGGCAAGCCCGACGCCGAATCCACCGCGCAGTCCGGCGACATCCTTTATCCGGAACGCGGCCGTCTGGCCGTGGGCGCGTTCGTCGATGACAATGAGCTGAACCCGATGGACGGCGGACTTTACGAGGTGAAGACCTACTCCCGTGTCATGGCGGCGACGGAGATCGCCGAAGTGGTTGCCAAAAACCAGGGGCTGCTCGACTACCAGCAGTCGGTCAACGAGAAGCTCACCTTCATCGTGAAGCCCTACCTCCAGGCCGGCACCGCCACCGGCATGGTCGTCATGGCCGAGACCAGCCAGCCGTCGAACATGACGGTGGAATACGCCGAGGTGCAGCCGCTGAAACTGCGCGCCGCAAGCACCGCCGCGACGAACATCATCACCGTTCCGTTGAGCGGACTGAAGCCCTTCACGCGCTACTTCTATCGCGTCACCTGCACGGACGCGGAGGGCAACATGGCCCGCAGCGAGGTGTTGAGTTTCCAGACCATGCCCGGCGAGAAGGACGCCTGGGCTTTCGGCATCCTCGGCGACACCCAGCGCAATCCCGAGGTCACGCGCAAGGCCGCCGACGGCATCTTCGCGCTGCGCCCGAACTTCATGCTGCACGTCGGCGACGTGGTCGACGACGGCTTCGCCAAACAGCAGTGGGTCTTCGATCTCTTCGAGCCATGCTCCCGGCTCTTCAGCTACGTGCCGGCCTTCCCGGTCATCGGCAACCACGAGAAGAATTCGCACTGGTATTACGACTACTTCCATCTGCCGGAGCCGGAATACTTCTACACCTTCAAGTGCGGCAACGCGGAGTTCTTCATGATCGACTCGAACAAGGACTGCCGCCCGGAGAGCGAGCAATACAAGCGCCTGGAGAAGGCGCTGGCCGCGTCGAAGGCGACGTGGAAGTTCGCCGCGCATCACCATCCGTGCTTCAGCTCGGACGAGGACGACTACGGTGACAACTGGAAGGGCAAGCCGGCCCGGCCCTTTTCCCAGGGCGACGACAACGCGCGACATCTCGTGCCGCTCTACGAGAAATACGGCGTGGACATCGCCTTTGCCGGACACATCCACAGCTATGAACGCACCTGGCCGATCCTGAACATGTCGATCAACCAGAAGAAGGGCGTGCGCTACATCGTCAGCGGTGGCGGCGGCGGCGGATTGGAGCAGGCCGCGCCGCAGCGGGCGTGGTTCAGCATCCATGTCGCGCGCGGCCACCACTTCTGCTTCGCCACGGTCCAGGACCGCACGATCCAGTTCAAAGCCTACGACCTCGAAGGCCGGCTCTTCGACACCTTCGAACTCACGAAGGCCTCCGACCGATGATCTCGTCGATGCCCCCGACCGCTTCGACCCGCTCGTGGAGGGAGCGCGCGCTCGCCGCGTTTCCCGCCGGGTCCAACGGCGAGTTCGGCATGCCGCCGGAACTGGTGCCCGTGATCGAGCGCGGCTCCGGTTGCCGCGTCTGGGACACGGAAGGCGCCGAGTGGCTCGACATGACGATGGCCTGGGGCTCCGCGTTGGTCGGCCATGCAAATCCCCAAGTGCTCGAAGCCGCCACCCGCGCGGCCGCCGAAGGCTTCAACTACGCCGCCGTGAACCGCCGCAGCGTGGAACTGGCCGAGCGGTTGCAATCCATCTGCCCCTGCGCGGAACGGGTGCGCTTCGTCACCTCGGGCACTGAAGCCACCATGATGTGCCTCCGGGTTGCGCGCGCTGCCACCGGACGCTCAAAGGTGATGAAGTTCGAGGGTGCCTACCACGGCCAGCATCCCGTCGGCGTCACCAGCATGCTCAATGGTCGTCCTTCGGCCATGCCCGCATCCGATCCTTCCGGCGCCGGCGCGCTTTGGGTGGAAACCGACGTGCTCGTGGCCCCGTTCAACAACCTGGCAACCACGACTCGATTCATCGACGAACTCGGTTCCGACATCGCGGCCGTCATCGTCGAGCCGTTCCACCGCTGCATCTCGCCCGTGCCCGGCTTTCTCCAAGGTCTGCGTGAGCTGACCCGTCGTCATGGAATCGCCCTCGTGTTCGACGAAGTGG